>JABEVH010000124.1 GCA_013043915.1 Pseudomonadales bacterium | reverse complement strand
TCTTTGACCAGTTGTGCGCCCATATTTTCAAACTTGTCCTTGAGCTGAATTTCCTTGGCGACGGTGACGCCGTCCTTGGTAATTGCAGGAGCACCATAGGACTTGTCAATCACCACATTGCGACCTTTCGGACCCAAGGTAACTTTCACTGCATCGGCCAGGACATTGACACCGGCAATCATTCTGGCGCGTGCACTATCGCCAAACTTAACGTCTTTAGCTGCCATTTCTTACAACCTCATTAATTCGTCCAAGTGGAACTAGCGGAATATCAGGCTTCAAGGATCGCGAATATCTCGCTTTCCTTCATGATCAGATACTCCTGACCATCGATTTTCACGGTGGATCCGGCATACTGACCGAACAGGACCTTATCGCCAGCCTTGACATCCAGAGACCGCAGGTCGCCATTTTCCAGAGAAATGCCCTTACCTACTGCAATGACTTCACCCTGTGAAGGCTTTTCAGCAGCATTACCTGGCAGCAAAATGCCACCAGCCGTCTTAGCTTCTTCGTCCACGCGACGAATAACGACGCGATCATGCAAAGGACGCATCTTCATCGTGTTCACTCCTATCAGTTGGTTCAAGGTTCCAGTCTTCCTGGTGCGGACTCTACCGCGAACCCAGGGGAAACCCGCGTGACCCTAATTTCAGGTCGCCACACGGCTGATAGCGAGATGGGGCTGTACAAATGCATTTCAAGGGAGATCCTTAAAAATTACTGACCAAGCGGCCAACGCTTGGCACTCGACATCCTCAATACCGGCCATCTCAACCTCAAAGACATAGCGATGCAATCTTTCACCTTGCCGCCAATTCAGTCCCAAAGAATCGATACTCACTATAGACAGTGATGGATGTTCAGGCATACGACTTATCAATGTTGCTTCCATCTCCGTAGGCAACAATACCGAAGGCGGCAACCAGTCCAACCAGTAGGCTCGCCCAAAACCAGCTATAAATCTTCCCTGTAAAGGGAGCAGACGAAAAAACCTGAAATCCAGTCGTACATGAAAGTCCTGCATCTGAGGAAAACAGCGATAATAACGCGACGCTTCCTTGCCAGTTTCCTCCACCGTAAGGGGAATCGCCTCTGCTATCAAACTCAGACGTGCATGCTCCAAGCCTGGAGACCCCTCCGCAGTCACCAGGAGTGAGCAACGCGCATCACCTTTCAGATTATGCGTATGCTCTGCCAATTCAGAAATCAAAATCAGAGGACAACCCTCCGCCCCCATGATATAGCCCGCAAGCGATACGTAGGGATAACCTGGCATTTGTAAAGAGGCTGTCCCCAACGCCAGGTAATGTTGCCCATACAACAACAACTGGGCCTTGCGAAGATCTGCATACTTCACCACACTTAACGCCTCCCCTACTGAGATCCCACCAGAAACCCATGTTACGCGATCGTGCCCTGGAGAAAAAGCTCATCGTCCTGCAAACCCTCGCCAGTATCAGATCGGGTGAACTATGCAGTTATGCTGAGTTGGCAAGACGCAGTGGCTACCCAGGTTCAGCCCGACATATAGCTCGGTTATTACACAACTGCCCTGATCATCTGCCCTGGTGGAGAATTATTCGCGCAGATCAACGCCTGGGACTGAATGAACATAGCAGCGAAGGGCGCTTACAGTGCGAACGACTCCAACAGGAAGGCTGGCATCTGCACTGCGGAAAACTTATCCATGACTGAGCCATGGAGCCATATTCTTTTTTCACGCCGTATGCTGATATGTGTCATCAGCGGATTCAGCTCAGGTTTACCCCTGTTTATGTTTGTCTACTTGCTCCCGGCATGGCTACGCAGTGCAGGCCTGAATCTGACCAGCATAGGGCTAACCAGCCTGCTGATGATGCCCTATGCTCTAAAAGTATTATGGGCGCCCTGGGTCGACCGCTGGTCCATAACCTCGCTGGGGCGCCGACGTAGCTGGATACTATGCTGCTTACTGGGCTTGATCGTTGCTTTCATCGGCTTAGGCTGGACACCCCCTCATGACTTGGGAACTGTAAGCGCTTGGTCCCTGCTCATCAGCTTGCTCAGTGCCAGTCAGGATACCGCCCTGGATGCGTTGCGTAGAGAAATTTTGCCAGACAATGAACTAGGCCTGGGCAGTAGCCTGCATGTCAATGCCTATAAAATTGCCGGATTGGTCCCTGGCTCACTGGCGTTGGTGCTGTCTGACATAATCGCCTGGCCCTGGGTTTTTATGATCTGTTCCCTTTTCCTGCTGCCAGGCATAGCCATGAGCCTGCTGATGCGTGAACCTGCCAGCTCAAATTCAGCACCACACAGCCTGCGTGAAGCCATTATTTTTCCTTTCAAGGATTTCCTAGAACGTCATGGTGAACAGCAAACCCTACTCATTTTACTGTTGGTCATGACCTATAAACTGGGAGATGGTTTAGCCACTACCCTGGCCACGCCCTTTTACCTGGACATGGGATTTAGCCGCAGCACCTTGGGCTTGGTCGCCAAACAGGCTGGACTAATAGCCAGTGTCACCGGAGGCTTGGTCGGTGGATTCGGCATGCTGCGCCTAGGGATAGTTCGCGCGCTGTGGATTTATGGCATCTTGCAGGCCAGTTCCATACTGGGCTTCTGGTGGCTAAGTCTCTCGCATCATGGTGTTTTTGCGCTGGCAGGCGTCATCGCTGGCGAAGCCTTTGGCGTGGGGTTAGGCACGACGGCCCTTGTGGCCTACATGGCGCAGCAGACATCCATGCGTTATACCGCCACACAGTTTGCCCTACTGACCTCTATGGCAGCCTTACCCCGATCACTGATCAATGCCAGCAGTGGGTGGCTGGTAGAGCATCTCGGCTGGAGTCATTTTTATCTGCTCTGTCTTTTACTCAGCATCCCGGGTCTATTCCTGTTGCTTAGCGTGCTGCACTGGCCTAAAGTTAACTCAAGAGGCGAGAAGAGTTCATAATTCAAATAACATATGGGCACTCGCTGACTATCTTACTACGCTGTCGTTAAGGATTATCGGACATGCCCAATACCGACATTTCGATTTTAGTCGTCGATGATGCCAAATTTTCAAGCGTCATGATCAACCGTCTGATCAAGGGTGCAGGCTATCTTGATGTACGCCATGCTCATTCCGCATCCGATGCAT
>JABEVH010000123.1 GCA_013043915.1 Pseudomonadales bacterium | reverse complement strand
GTAGCGATACCGTCAGAGCGGGTCGTTTGCAAAAGAGGGCTTGCCGTTGGTCATGGCCGGGATGCTGTAGTCGCAAGACGAGAGCCCGGAGACCCCATCGGGTTCGCCCTTAGACCCCCCTGTCTTTAGACATGGGGAGGTTTAGTTGCAACGTAAGCTAGCACAACTTGCACGAGAGGAGTTACTGCACTACGAACAAGTTATGGCGTTGATGGATGAACGTCAGCAATCATTTGTAGCGCTTACGGCTTCTCATTACGTATCAGCGCTGCGCAAAGTGGTGCGCACCCATGAGCCTGCACGACTTGTTGATATTTTGATTGCAGGAGCGTTTATAGAAGCCAGATCCTGCGAACGTTTTGCTGCTCTGGTTCCGTATGTCGATGAATCCTTGGGTAGGTATTATCGTTATCTGCTGAAATCAGAGTCGCGTCATTTTGAAGATTATCTGGCCTTGGCCAGGCTCTATGCCGAAGAAGACATTGATCCGAGAATACAGTGTTTACGTCGGGCTGAATCTGCACATATACAGGGGCCGGATGATCTGTTTCGCTTTCACAGTGGTGTTCCCGTGGCAGACCAGGTTTTAAGTTCCAAGCCTTGAGCATCAGCTACCAGCACCTGCGTACCATCATCTCGCCAGTCGCCGAGTACCCAACGGTGTCCTGAGGATTCATGGTGGACCATGGGACGGTGGGTATGTCCATGGATCAGGGTATGGACATGATTTCTTTTCATGACCTTGGTGACGGCATCAGCATTGACATCCATGATGTCATATGATTTCTGCGCATTGGCTTGTTGGCTTTGCAGGCGAAGCATGTGGGCCAACATACGACGTTGTTCAAGGGGGTGACTCAGTATACCTGCTTGCCAGGCCGGGTCTCGTACCTTCAGCCTGAAGTTCTGGTAGTCAACATCATCGGTGCACAGGCTATCGCCATGCATGAGCAGTGCCGTATTGCCAGAAGGGAGAACAACAACATGTTCCTCGGGTAACAACTGTGCTGATATTGAAGCTGCAAAATCCTGTCCCATGAGAAAGTCACGATTTCCCTGCTGTAGATAGAGCTGCCTTCCTTGAGTTACGTAGTGTTTCAGCCCTGACTGGATCGGTGCTAGCCAGCTGCTGTCATCGTCATCGCCAACCCAACTTTCAAACAGGTCTCCCAGAATATAAAGACGTTCAAAAGACTGGGCCTGTTCAAGCAAGCTCAGAAATGCCCCGGTCAGTGCCGGGGCCTCCTCGTGTAAGTGCAAATCAGCGATGAATAGCCAGCTCACATCAGTCTTCCAGGACGCGAGCTTTTTCAATGACCACAGGTTCAACAGGAACATCTTGGTGCATGCCATGACGCCCTGTTTTAACCTGACGCATGGTTTCCACAACATCCATGCCATCGACGACCTGACCAAAGACGGCATAGCCCCAGCCCTGTAGTGTTTTGCTGCTGTGGTTCAAAAAGGTATTGTCTTTGATATTGATAAAGAACTGTGCAGATGCTGATTGGGGATCCTGGGTTCTTGCCATGGCTACACTACCGAACACATTTTTCAATCCATTGTCGGCTTCATTCTGAATAGGAGCCTGTGTAGGCTTTTGATTCATATCCTTATCAAAGCCTCCACCCTGTATCATGAAGTTGTCGATAATGCGGTGGAAAATAGTGTCGTCGAAATGACCAGACTGAACGTAGGATAGAAAATTTTCACTGGTTTTGGGCGCACGCTCGGTGTCTAGCTCTATGATGATCGTGCCATGATTGGTGTCGAGTGCAACGCGCATATTACCTCCAGGTGTGGATGATGGGCCGGTCCGCGGTTACACTAGGGGTCTCTGCGTGGGGCCCGAGGCAGTATCATAGTCAAGAGCATGCGGGCTGTCATGATTTAGTGTTGCGGGATATATGTATGGACCACGAAATACCTAAGGATTTTTTACGTCAGATCGTAGCTGAAGATATCGCTGCAGGTCGTTATACGGCCCCCATTACCCGCTTTCCGCCGGAACCTAACGGTTATCTGCATATTGGGCATGCTAAATCCATCTGCCTTAATTTTGGTATCGCTGAGGAGTTCGCTGGCGCTTGTCATATGCGCTTTGATGATACTAACCCAGCCAAGGAAGATCAGGAGTACGTCGATTCGATACTGGCGGATGTTAGATGGCTCGGATTTAACTGGACCGGACCGGTACGCTATGCCTCAGATTACTTTGATCAAATCTATACCTATGCAGAACAGCTGATTCAGGTAGGCAAGGCTTATGTATGCGATCTCAATGCCGAGCAGATGCGTGAGTATCGGGGAACTCTTACCCAGCCGGGTCGTGATAGCCCGGGGCGCAAACGACCCATCGACGAGAACCTCGATCTATTCCGTCGTATGCGTTCAGGAGAATTTGCTGAAGGTGCATTGACGCTGCGGGCCCGTATCGATATGAGTTCGCCCAATATAAACTTAAGAGATCCTGTGTTGTACAGGATACGACATGCTGAGCACCATCAGACCGGTGCACGCTGGTGCATATATCCCAGTTATGATTTTACTCACCCCCTGTCGGATGCCATCGAAGGTATTACTCACTCGCTGTGTACGCTTGAGTTCGAGGATCATCGCCCTTTTTATGACTGGCTAATCCAGAGTCTGAAAACCCCGGCTCAACCTCGTCAGTATGAGTTTGCGCGTCTTAACCTCAGCTATACCCTGACGAGCAAGCGCAAGCTCAAACAACTGGTGGATCAGGGTTTTGTGGAAGGCTGGGATGATCCGCGCATGCCTACGCTCGCAGGTATACGGCGTCGAGGCATTCCTGCAGCAGCATTGCGCCGCTTTTGTCAGGTGATTGGGGTGACACGGGCTGATAGTATGGTGGATGTCGCCCTTCTGGATTTCTGTGTACGTGAGTATCTTGAAGCTCATGCTCCCCGTGCCATGGCTGTGCTCAGGCCGCTTAAGGTCATACTAACGAACTGGGATGAGGGTGATATGGAATTGGTAGCACCTGTTCATCAGCAACGGCCTGAGCTCGGTGAGCGCAAATTGCCCTTTGGCAAAACAATCTACATAGATCGAGAAGATTTCGCTGAACAGCCCCCGAAGGGATGGAAAAGATTGGTTCCTGGAGGCGAAGTACGGTTGCGTCAGGCCTATGTGATTCGTTGTGATGACGTTGTGCATGATGCAGAGGGTAAGGTGATTGAACTGCACTGTTCGGTTGACAAGGCAACCCTGGGAGCTAATCCAGAAGGACGTAAGGTCAAGGGAGTTATCCACTGGGTTAGCGCCGAACACGCCATGCCAGCCACCGTTCGCATTTATGATCGCCTGTTCGCTGTAGAAGACCCAGAAGCCGATGGCGGCGATTTTACAGAGCACTTAAATCCCGATTCCCTGCAGGTTCTGCAGGCCTTGATAGAACCAGGCCTGGTTTCGTTGTCAGCTGAGGATGCCGTACAATTTGAACGGGAAGGTTATTTTGTAGCGGACCGTTTGTTGTGGGCAGGTGGAGAGCGCGTATTTAACCGCATAATTGGTCTTAAAGACTCTTGGGGTAAAGGACAGGGCGCATGATGCAGATCTATAACACGGCCAGCCGAAACAAGCAGGTTTTGCAGCCGCTGTTGCCACCCAAGATTAAGATGTATGTTTGTGGCATGACGGTTTATGACTACTGCCATGTGGGTCATGCGCGCGTTATGGTGGTTTTTGACTACGTGGCGCGATATTTGCGGTTTCTTGGGTTTGACCTGACCTATGTCCGCAACATCACTGATATCGACGACAAGATTATTGCTCGTGCAGCCGAACAACATATCGATTGGCGAGCACTCACGGAACGATTCATCGAGGCCATGCATGAAGATGGTGATGCCTTAGGGGTGATGCGCCCTGATGTAGAACCCAAGGCTACCGACTATATGGCCGAGATGATAGCCATGAACCGTCAGTTGATCGACAAGCAACATGCTTATTTGGCTGATAACGGTGATGTCTATTTTGCTGTGCGCTCTTTTAAAGGCTATGGTCGCTTGGGGGGGCGTGATTTAGATGATCTACGTGCGGGCGCTCGGGTTGATGTGGATGCCAGTAAACGGGATCCGCTTGATTTTGCCTTGTGGAAGTCAGCTAAACCTGGAGAACCGTACTGGGTATCTCCTTGGGGAAAGGGGCGCCCAGGTTGGCATATCGAATGTTCGGCCATGAGCACCTGTTGCCTGGGAGAGCAAATAGATATTCATGGCGGTGGGGGGGATTTGACCTTTCCTCACCATGAAAATGAAATTGCGCAAAGCGAGGCAGCTACAGGTAAAACTTTTGCTCAGACCTGGATGCATGTTGGTTTTGTTCAGGTCGATGATGAAAAAATGTCCAAATCGCTGGGTAATTTTTTTAGCATACGTCAGGTCTTGCAGATCTATCGTCCTGAGGTGCTACGATATTTCATTGTAGCTAGTCACTACCGTAGCCCCTTGAACTATAGCGATGAGAATCTTGAGCAGGCCCGGGCAGCCCTGGAGCGCTTTTATCAGACCCTCAAAGAATTTGCCATGCCAGAACCAGTTCAGCTTGATCGGGAAAACCCTTGGGTTAAGTCTTTTACGGCAGCCATGGAAGACGACTTTAATACACCTGAGGCTTTGTCTGTCCTGTTTGATTTAGCTCGCGACATTAACCGTATGCTCAATGATGGGCAGCGGGCAGAGGCAGAACTTCGTGCAGGCATACTTCGGCAGTTAGGAAGTTTGTTAGGTATCCTTCAGGACGATGCCCGTGGCTTTTTGAAGTCTGGGGGGCGTGTACAAGCCCAGACGGCTTGGAGCGATGCCGAGGTTGAGACTCGCATAGCGGCACGAGATGCCGCCAAGAAGGCCAGGGATTTTGCCCTGGCAGATAGCTTGCGTGCTGAGCTGCAGGCCCAGGGTATCCTGCTTGAGGATACCCGCCAGGGAACTCTGTGGCGACGTGCTTAAGATGCCTGTTCTGCCGCTTTAACCGTTTGTTCCATCAGGGTGGCTATGGTCATGGGGCCTACGCCCCCTGGGACAGGCGTATAGGCTTTGACGCGTTCCACCAGTGGAGCTAATTCAATATCGCCTATGCCGCCAGGGTGGTACCCGGCATCAATGACGATAGCATGGTCAGGGATCCAGCTGGCCTGAATAAACTGAGGTTTGCCGACTGCACCTACGATCAGGTCGGCGTGACGCAAGTGCAGGGGCAGGTTGCGAGTGCGGGAGTGGCATACTGTAACAGTACAGTCAGCACCGAGCAGCATCATGGCCATGGGGCGCCCCAGGATGGGGCTGCGCCCGACCACGACGGCGTGCAGTCCAGACAAGGGGATATCATAGGCCTTCAGTAAATTCATGATGCCTTGCGGTGTGGCGCTGCCGTAGGCGGGTAATCC
>JABEVH010000122.1 GCA_013043915.1 Pseudomonadales bacterium | reverse complement strand
GTGGTGGCTGCGCCCTTCAGACTTCATCAGAAACTCATCACCGGCTCGGTAATTCAGGCCGGCAGCATCAAGTTCATGCCCTTTTCCCGCGCGCACCCAGCCTTTACGTGATAGTACGACAGTCAACGGTTCACTGGGGGTCAGTTCATGTTCACTCATCGGGCGGGCATCGGGTCGCATGACCAAAGGGGAGCGACGAGCATCGCCGTAGCGGTTGCGGTCCGCCTGTAACTCATCAATCAACATTTGTTTGAGCGCAGGGTAGGAGCCAAGGGTGTGTTCCAGCGCTTGCCGTTCCTTGTCCAGCTCGTCCTGTTCTCCCCGGATTTTGAACTCTTCCAGTTTGGCCAAGTGACGCAGACGCAATTCAAGGATGGCCTCAGATTGCGTATCAGATAACCCAAAACGCTGCATGAGCACGGATTTTGGCTCATCCTCCTGACGAATAATGGCAATGACTTCATCGATATTGAGGAAGGCAACCAGCAAACCTTCCAGGATATGGAGGCGAGCCAATACCTTGTCCAGGCGAAACTGCAAACGGCGGGTGAGGGTCTTTAGCCTGAATTGCAGCCATTCCTCAAGCAGCACCAGCAAGTTCTTAACCTGAGGGCGCCCATCAAGACCTATCATGTTCATGTTGACACGGTAGCTGGTCTCAAGATCCGTGGTGGCAAAGAGATGCCCCATCAAGGCATCGACGTCTATGCGATTGGAGCGAGGAACAATGATTAATCTAGTAGGATTTTCGTGATCAGATTCATCACGCAGATCTACCACCATAGGCAGTTTTTTGGCCTGCATCTGATCGGCAATCTGGGTGAGGATTTTAGCACCTGAGACTTGGTGCGGCAGAGCCGTAACGACGATATCTCCGTCCTCAACCTCATACAACGCACGCATCCTGAAGCTGCCTCGGCCGGTGGCATACATCTGTATCAGGTCACTGCGAGGGGTAATGATCTCGGCGGCGGTGGGCAGGTCAGGGCCTTGAATGATTTCACAGATTTCATCCAGAGACATGCCCGGGTTATGCAGCATGGCGATGCAGGCATCAGCTACTTCTCGCAGATTATGCGCGGGAATATCCGTGGCCATACCGACGGCTATGCCCGTACTGCCATTGAGCAAAATATTGGGTAGTCTGGAAGGCAGCAGGGTAGGTTCTTCCAGGGTTCCATCAAAGTTGGGGGACCAATCCACCGTGCCTTGTTCCAACTCGCCGAGTAGTACATCGGCGTAGGCAGATAGACGCGCTTCGGTATAACGCATGGCGGCAAAAGATTTGGGGTCATCAGGAGAGCCCCAGTTGCCTTGGCCGTCCACCAACGGGTAGCGGTAGCTAAAAGGCTGAGCCATCAAGACCATGGCTTCATAACAAGCTGAATCACCGTGCGGGTGATATTTACCCAAAACATCCCCCACGGTTCGGGCTGATTTTTTGTGCTTGGCTGCATTGCGTAAGCCTAATTCGCTCATGGCATAAACGATACGGCGTTGCACAGGTTTGAGGCCATCGCTGATATGAGGAAGGGCGCGATCCAGGATCACGTACATGGAGTAATCCAGGTAAGCGTGTTCGGCGTACTCTCGAAGTGACATTTGTTCGGTCATATTACAGCCTCAGACTACGGCAAGATTGCCTTTGGATTCCAGCCAGTCTTTGCGATCTGCTGTGCGACGCTTGGCCAGTAACATATCCATCAGTTCATGGGTAGATGGGCCATCTTCCAGCACCAGTTGCAGCAGGCGTCGGGTGTCGGGGTTCATGGTAGTTTCTCGCAACTGCAGGGGGTTCATTTCGCCCAGTCCCTTAAAACGCGTCACTTGCGGTTTGGCGCGTTTATGTTCGGCAGCAAGGCGGTCTAGTATGCCGGCTCGTTCATCCTCATCTAGTGCATAATAGACATCTTTGCCGAAGTCGATACGGAACAAAGGTGGCATGGCGACATAAACATGGCCACGCTGGACTATGGCAGGAAAGTGTCTTAAAAATAACGCGCAAAGCAAGGTCGCTATATGCAGTCCATCCGAGTCTGCGTCAGCAAGAATACAGATTTTGCCATAGCGTAACCCGGATACATCGGGCTGCCCGGGATCGACACCGATAGCTACGGCGATATCATGCACTTCCTGGGAGGCGAGGATTTCACCAGAGTCGACCTCCCAGGTATTGAGGATCTTGCCACGTAGCGGCATGATAGCCTGGAATACACGGTCGCGAGCCTGTTTAGCTGAACCTCCAGCGGAGTCTCCTTCCACCAAAAACAGTTCAGTGCGCTCAAGATCGGTCGCTGAGCAATCAGCCAGTTTTCCAGGTAAAGCGGGGCCCTGAGTTATCTTCTTACGCGCCACCTGCTTGCTTGCACGTAAGCGTTTTTGCGCGTGACTAATAGCCAGCTCAGCCAGTTTTTCTGCGATATCAACATGGGCATTCAGGTAGAGGGAAAATGCATCTTTAACGACACCCGCAACAAAACTGGCTGATTCGCGCGATGACAACCTTTCTTTGGTTTGACCGGCAAACTGTGGATCCTGCATTTTCAGAGACAGTAAAAATGAAAGTCTTTCCCAGACGTCTTCCGGTGCTAATTTGATACCGCGAGGCAGGAGTGAACGAAACTCACAAAACTCCCGCAGAGCTTCCAGCAGGCCGGTACGCAGTCCGTTGACATGTGTGCCACCTTGCGGGGTAGGGATGAGATTCACATAGGACTCGGTGAGCAATTCCCCGCCTTCGGGTAACCATTGCAAGGCCCAGTCTACGGTTTCGCGTTGCCCCTTGAATTGGCCGAGAAATGGTGTTTCAGGGAGGACGACATAATCTGCTGTGGCATCGCGTAAGTAATCGGCCAAGCCATTTTCATAACACCATTCATTTCTTTCATCGTTGGCTTCATCCCAGAAGCGCAAGGTCAGGCCGGGGCAGAGAACTGCCTTGGCTTTAAGTACATGCTTGAGACGTGACAGCGAGTATTTGTTGCTGTCAAAATAGCTCTCATCTGACCAGAACTGCACCGTGGTGCCGGTTTGACGCTTGGGGCATGTGCCTATAACCCCCAGAGGGGTGACCACGTGTCCGTGTTCAAATCCCATTTGCCATAACTGACCTTGCCTTGCCACCGTGACCACCAGGCGCTGAGACAGGGCATTGACGACAGAGACACCGACACCGTGCAGTCCTCAGAAAACTCGTAATTCTCCCC
>JABEVH010000121.1 GCA_013043915.1 Pseudomonadales bacterium | reverse complement strand
GTGTGCTAGGGGTTGCGGGGATGCTGTTGATGCTGCCCTCTGCCTGGGCTGATGTTCCGGGATTGCCCCTGATGACCATGACGACGGGAGCCGGTGGTCAGAGTTATACGGTACCGATACAGATTTTATTGATCATGACCGTGCTGACCCTGTTACCTGCCGCGCTGATGATGATGACCAGCTTTGCCCGTATCATTATTGTGTTTTCCCTGCTGCGTCAGGCATTAGGTTTACAGCAAACGCCCTCCAATCAGATCTTGATCGGTCTGGCGCTATTTTTAACCTTTTTTATCATGCGTCCAGTATTTGATGACATGAATACCCATGCTTTGCAGCCCTATATGCAGCAACAGATATCCTCAGGGCAGGCCTTGGATGCAGCTGCCATACCCTTGCGTGCCTTTATGCTCAAGCAGACGCGAGAAGATGATCTAGCCATGTTTGTACGTTTGTCTCATCAGCCCAGGCCGGCCAAGTTGTCGGATATTGCCATGACGACGCTGATTCCGGCATTTGCCACCAGCGAGATCAAAACAGCTTTTCAGATTGGTTTTTTGCTTTTTATCCCATTTTTGATCATCGATCTGGTGGTGGCATCGGTGCTGATGGCTATGGGTATGATGATGCTGTCACCTTTGGTCATTTCATTACCCTTTAAACTCATGTTGTTTGTTCTGGTCGATGGCTGGGCCATGATCATGGGGACTCTGGCAGCTAGCTATGGCATGTAGGAGGCTATTGTGAATGCTCTTCAGATCATGGATGTATTCCGCTCGGGTATGTGGCTGGCGATTATCATGACGGCTGTACTCACCATTCCTGGCTTGGTGATTGGGTTGGTGGTGGCGATATTTCAGGCGGCAACTCAAATCAATGAGCAGACCTTGAGCTTTTTGCCGCGACTTCTGGTGACATTGATCGCTCTGGTTGTGGCCGGGCCATGGTTGGGAAAAATGCTCTTTGAGTTTACACAAAACCTTTTGCTTAACATTCCTCAGCTTATTGGATGAGGTCTTATGGAACTTGATCTAGGGGTATGGTTGGGGCAGTACCTCTGGCCCTTGTCGCGAATCAGTGCTTTTGTTCTGGCTATGCCCATCTTGGGCAGCCGTATCGTTCCTATGCGCATTCGATTGTTGTTTTGTTTGCTGCTGACGGCCGTGGCAGCACCCATGCTACAGAATCTGCCGCGATGCAATCCTCTGAGTATGGAGTGTTGGGTCATTGTGGTGCAACAGACTCTGATTGGTCTTACCCTGGGTTTTATGATGCAGATACTTTTTCAGGTGGCTAATATCACAGGCCAGTTGGTGGCGACACAAAGCGGTCTGGGTTTTTCATCGATGATGGATCCCAATACAGGGGTGTCCGTGGCGAGTATTAGCCAGTTCTATACCATGTTGGTGACCCTGCTGTTCCTGTCGATGGACGGTCATTTGGTGCTTATCGATTACCTGGTGCGCAGTTTCCAGGTATTACCCATTACCCGTTCCTGGGATATTCCCTTCAACCAGCATGTATTATTAGCCAGTGGAACCTGGATGTTTGCGGCATCCCTATTAGCTGCGTTGCCGGCGATGGCTGCCCTGCTGGTGGTCAACCTGGCTTTAGGAGTCATGACGCGAGCTGCGCCGCAATTGAATATCTTTTCGGTGGGATTCCCCATTACCTTAATGCTGGGCCTGCTCCTGATTTGGTTATCCCTAGATAGCTTCGCCGAGCAATTTCGGGGGCTAAGCGACCAGGCATTTGCCATGTTGCAGGAGGTCGTTCGTACGTAGTGTATGGCTGATGATGACAGCAGTGAGGAGCGTTCTGAAGACGCCACCCCCCGACGACAGGAAGAGGCCCGCAAGCGAGGTCAGGTTGCGCGTTCGCGTGATTTGTCGATGACGTTGTCGCTGGTGGCCGGTTCGGGATCACTGTTGATATTTGCACCGCGTATGGTGGATGCTTTGCTGCGCATCACGCGCGATAATCTGATGGTATCACGTGCTGAATTATTTGAACCACGGACCTTGGCTTTGCATTTGGCAGATGCTTTATGGCTGGCTGCTCATGCCCTGTTCTGGCCTTTAGCCGTCATGTTTTTAGCCAGCATTGCCGGTTCGGTGTTATTGGGTGGGTTTATGTTTTCAACAGAAGCCCTGTTGCCTAAGTGGGAACGTATTGATCCCATGAAAGGTTTAGGGCGTATGTTTTCACCGAAAGCTTTGCTGGAGTTGGTCAAAGCCCTTGCTAAGTTTTTGCTCGTCAGTTTTTGTTGCATACTTATTCTGCGCCATCACCGCGATGAACTCCTGGGGTTGGCAAATGAGTCCATGCCCTATGTATTTGCTCATCTAGCCTCGCTTTTGCTGTGGTCTTTTTTCTGGATGACGGCCTCACTTTTATTGGTGGCATTTATTGATGCGCCGGCGCAGTGGTTCAGTTTTATGCGCGAACTGCGTATGACACGCCAGGAAATCAAGGAAGAATATAAAGACAGTGAAGGTCGTCCTGAAGTCAAGGCGCGTATGCGTCAGATGCAGCGTAAGATGGCTGAAGCCCGGATGATGGCCAAATTACCTCAGGCTGATGTGGTGATTACTAACCCGACGCACTATGCCGTAGCGATACGCTATAAGCCGGAAAAGGATGCAGCTCCCATCTTGCTGGCCAAGGGTACGGATCACATGGCCATGCAAATTCGCAAACTGGCGAAAGAACATAAAATTATTACCGTGGAAGCACCGCCGCTAGCTCGCTCCATTTACCATACGACGGACATCGATCGTGAAATTCCAGCGGGCTTGTACATGGCTGTCGCCAGGATACTGGCTTGGTTGCATGGGTTACGACTCTATCAGGCGGGCAAAGGTCGTCATCCCGGTAAGACTCCGATGGTGGATATCCCTGAAGATTTGCGCAGGGATGCCTGAGCCATAAGAATTTCCTGACATCCCTAAAATACTCAGAAGTTGTGCATCATTCTTGCAGAGCAGTGTCGTGATGACGACTCTCTGACGTAGGTGTGTGATGCTGGATGGGCCCTCCCTGTTAAAAACCATATTTAAATCCGGTCTGGGCGTGCCTTTGTTCTTGCTGCTTATCTTGGGCATGATGACATTACCCCTGCCTCCTTTCATGCTGGATGTGCTTTTTTCATTCAATATCGCGTTATCACTGGTTATTATTCTGGCGACTATTTACGCTTTGCGGCCTCTGGATCTTGCGGTTTTTCCCACCTTGCTGTTGGTCGCAACCCTCATGCGTTTGGCACTGAATATCGCCTCGACACGCGTCGTATTGCTGCATGGGCACGAGGGTAGTCAGGCAGCCGGTCGTGTCATTGAGGCTTTTGGTCACGTAGTCATCGGTGGAAACTATGCCGTGGGTGTCGTGGTATTTACCATCTTCATCATTATCAATTTCGTTGTGATCACCAAGGGAGCAGGGCGTGTCTCTGAGGTCAGTGCCCGCTTTACCCTGGATGCCATGCCAGGCAAGCAGATGGCTATCGATGCAGATTTGAATGCAGGTCTGATCAATCAGGAAGAAGCTAAACTGCGTCGTTCGGAAGTGGCGCAGGAGGCTGATTTTTATGGCTCCATGGATGGCGCTTCGAAGTTTGTGCGTGGTGATGCGGTCGCCGGGATACTGATCCTCATCATCAATTTATTGGGGGGTATCATCATCGGCATGCTGCAGCATCATATGAACTTTTCAGATGCGGTAGCTGCCTATGCCTTGCTGACCATCGGTGATGGGATTGTGGCCCAGATTCCGGCCCTGTTGTTATCCACGGCCTCTGCCATCTTGGTAACACGTGTTTCATCCTCGCAACGTATGACCGATCAGCTGATAGCTCAGTTGTTCCGTACACCGCAGCCTTTGTTTGTCGCTGCCGGAATCTTGACAGTCATGGGCATTGTGCCAGGTATGCCGCATATGGCGTTTTGGCTGCTGGCAATCATCGCCGGGGGCGCGGGTTGGATGTTATGGCGTCAACAACAGGAGGCACGAAAGGTGGTGGCATCGACGGCTGCTGCTGAGGTAGCCCCCGCAGCGGCTGCAGCGGCAGCTGAGAGCAAGGAAATTGGTTGGGAAGATGTTTTGCCAGTCGATAGTTTAGGGTTGGAAGTCGGTTATCGCCTCATTCCTCTGGTAGATCGTCAGCAGGGTGGTCAGCTACTCTCGCGTATCAAGGGAGTACGTCGCAAATTATCTCAGGAACTGGGGTTTCTCCTGCCTTCTGTGCATATACGAGATAATCTGGAGCTGCCGCCGAACACTTATCGCATCACGTTAATGGGAGTCAATGTCTCTCAGGCAGAGGCTCATGTGGATAAAGAATTGGCGATTAACCCAGGTCAAGTCTTCGGACCCTTGCGTGGTATTGAATGCAAAGATCCGGCTTTTGGCCTAGATGCAGTCTGGATTGAGGTTTCCCAACGCGACCATGCCCAGTCCTTAGGCTATACCGTGGTTGATACGGCTACCGTGGTTGCTACCCATTTAAACAGTGTCATGCAGAAACATGCCTGGGAGCTGTTAGGGCATGAGGAAGTCCAGCAATTGGTCAATCAATTGGCGCGTACCCAGTCTCGTTTGGTGGAAAGTCTGATGCCGTCGCCTGTTTCTTTATCCCTGTTGTTGCGAATTTTGCAAAATTTGTTGCGTGAAAATATTCCCATTCGTGATCTGCGCAGTATCTGTGAATCTTTGGCTGATACCGCCCAGCGTACGCAGGATGTGGATACCCTGACGGCTCATGTTCGCGTTGCCCTGTCCCGGATGATTGTTCAGGGCGTCGCCGGAGATCAGAGTGAAATCGCTGTTATTACTTTGGAACCAGAATTGGAACAGTTATTGCTTCAGTCTGTACAACAGGCAAGGAGTAACGGGGGGACTGATAGTGATGCAGTGCTCGAACCAGGTTTGGCAGAACGTCTGCGACGCAGTTTGAGTGAGGCAGCTTCGCGTATGGAAATGACAGGTAAGGAATCTGTACTGTTGGTGTCTATGGGAGTGAGGTCAATGCTGGCCCGTTTTGCACGCTACAGCCTGCCGGGCTTGACGGTCCTGGCCTACAACGAGATTCCCGATAACCGCAAAGTCACGATTTTTGCGACGGCAGGGCGCTAGGAGTAATTCATGAATGTACGTCGATATTTTGCAGCCGATATGCGTGAGGCTCTTAAACTGGTGCAGGCTGATTTAGGTCCAGATGCTGTAGTTTTGGAGAATCATAAGGTGGTCGGTGGCGTTGAGCTGGTAGCAACCCTGGATCATGAACAGGCTCTGCAAGAGCATGAATTGCGGCAACGTGCGCGTTATCGTCAGGCCAAGAAGGAAGAGGATCCCCATTTATTGCCCGCTTGGGTGAGGGATGAGCGCACAGAGCAACCGGAAGAACCTTCCTTGCCATCACGTTTTGTTGAAGCGGTCATTGCAGCTCCTAAAGCAGGGGGGCGAGATCAGCAGCTTGCCGGTTTAAGTCAACATTTGCAGGAAAAACGTAAAGTTCCCCAGCAGGATGAGGATATGGCAGCACTCAAGGCTGAGTTAGAGCTTTTACGTACTCAACTGCGTGATATGCAAAGGACCCAATCGGGAGAACTGGGTGTAGGTTGGGGGCGTTTGCGTGCCCGCTTGCAAAGGGTAGGGCTGGGCGAAGATCTGATTGAATCATGGTTGGCAAGCATGCCTGTCTCGCACCAGCATGATGAAGATAAGGCCTGGCAGACTTGTCTGGGACGTTTAGCCAAGTCGCTGCGTATGGACACTGAGACCGAGTTAGTGGATCGTCAGGGCGTTGTGGTGTTGTTGGGGCCTACGGGTGCAGGTAAAACAACTACCTTGGCCAAATTGGCAGCACGGCATGTCATACGACATGGTGCGCGCGGTCTGGTGCTGCTCTCGACAGACAGCTATCGGGTAGGTAGTTATGAACAACTGCAGAAAATAGCTAAGGCGCTTGGAGTGAGTTCTGCCCTGGTGGAACCTGGAGATAATCTTGATCGCATGATTGCTTCACTGGGGCCGAGGCGACTGGTGTTGATGGATACAGCAGGATTTAGTCGACAGGCACCCGAACAGATGGCTCAGCAACGTTTACTGGCTGAATCGCGTTATCGGCTTTTAGGACAACTGGTTTTGCCCGCCAATTTGCAGGGAGCGGTGCTTAAACGTAATTATGAGGACTTTTCGGGATTTAATCTGGCTGGAGCTATCATCAGCAAGACGGATGAGGCCACCAGTTTGGGTGAAACCTTAAGTCTGTTGGCTATGACTTCACTGCCGGTCAGCTATGTCACCAACGGGCAGCGTATTCCCGAAGATATCGCCGTGCCCCGTGCAGCGCAGTTGGTAAGTCAGGCAGTAGCTTTAGTTAAGCATGTCGCCAAGCCTGCCACACGCATTCCTGCTATAAAAGTTACTGGCAGAATGGCAAATTCCAGCCACAATTAATGCAAGGGTAGCCAGAGAGTTTTATCAGTTGAGGTGTTCATGTTAGCAGCACATCCGGTACAGGTTCTTGCCGTAACCGGTGGCAAGGGTGGTGTTGGTAAGACCAATACTGCTGTCAATATCAGTATTTGCCTGGCGGAGATGGGTCGCAAGGTTATTCTTTTGGATGCTGATTTGGGTTTGGCCAATGTTGATATCCTGCTGGGGATCACGCCACGAGATACCCTGGAGAATGTTATCGCCGGGCAATGCAGTTTGCGTGATGTGCTGGTTGAGGGGCCGGGTGGAATACATATCGTGCCAGCTGCCTCAGGCACTCAGTCCATGGCGGATTTGTTGCCAGCACAACAGGCTGGTTTGATTAATGCTTTTAATGATCTGGCCGATGATCTGGATGTCCTGGTCATAGATACGGCTGCCGGTATATCCAACCATGTCATTGCCTTTACACGGGCGGCGCAAGAAGTTCTGATTGTAGTCACCAACGAGCCGACGTCGTTAACTGATGCCTATGCCATGATTAAGGTGCTCAATCAAAAATACGGAGTGCATCGCTTTCAAATCATCGCCAATATGGCAAGGACACCACAAGAAGGTCATGAGGTTTTTGCAAAATTATCGAATGCCTCAGATCGTTTTTTAGATGTAGCCCTGGCCTACTTGGGAGCCGTTCCCTTTGATGATTATCTGCGTAAGTCGGTACAGCGTCAAAAGGCAGTTTGTGATGTGTATCCACGCT
>JABEVH010000120.1 GCA_013043915.1 Pseudomonadales bacterium | reverse complement strand
GAGAGGTACGCCGCATCTTGCTAGCACGGTCTCCGGCGCAACTGAGCGTCAATAGGCTTGAGTTGGATGCGCAAGCATGTCAACCAAGTGCGGATAAATCCTATGTGCAACTTTGCACAACTTTTTAGGAACAGATGACTACACCATTTCTCGACCTGAAGCTGCATCACTGCGGGCACGCTGACGCGCTTGCTCTTCTGCCAGCGCATCACTGATCTCTCTCAGAACACCATCAACATCGACATAACTCCGTTTCTCCTGGAAGGTTCCGGTCAACGTAAACTCAGGAGTTAGTATGCCAGACTCATAAGCTGACCACAGTTCTTCACCATAACGAGTAGGCTGCAGTTCAGGAGCAAAACGAGAAAAATAGGCAGTCATATTGCCAACATCGCGTAGAAGCATTCTGTTGGCATGCAGATTTCCGGCAGCATCAACGGCCTGGGGTAAATCGATGATGACAGGGCCTTGCGCATCCATGAGGACATTGTACTCAGACAAATCACCATGCACTAATCCAGCGCACAGCATGCGCACAATTTCTCGCATCATACGAGCGTGATAGTCCAATGCCTGTTCTACAGACATTTCTAGGACATCATTGAGACGTGGTGCCGGATCACCCTGTTCGTCGCTGATCATCTCCATCAGCAAGACACCATCATAAAATCCGTAAGGTTCAGGAACACGCACGCCAGCCGCCTGCAGCCGGTAAAGTGCTGATACTTCAGCATTTTGCCAGGCGCTTTCTTGTTCCTGTCGGCCGTAACGAGACCCCTTTTCCATAGCACGCGCTTGGCGACTGTTACGAACCTTGCGCCCTTCTCGATATTGAACCGCCTGTTTAAAACTGCGGTGTGAGGCTTCCTTGTAAACCTTGGCACAGCATACCTTGCCGCGAGAACGCACCAGATAGACTGCTGCTTCTTTACCACTTTTGAGCGAACCTATCACCTCATCGACCAAACCATCGGCGACCAGGGGTTCTAGTTGTTTAGGTGTCTTCATAAAACGTTATCAGGTCGCTCCAAACATGACGATGTTCCTATTCTGTCAGGTTTTGCCAGAAAAACAACCTATTCCAGAATCAAGCATTATTTTCCGGATGCATGACCGTCAAAATTGAATATCCGGGTAGGGTACTACGACGAGCAATAACCTGGGCTTTAGGAGCAGCTATCTGAGCAATCATAGCAAGTTCAGACTCTGTATAAAATTTGCGTAAGGTGATCCAGGCATCATGAATGAAGTCCGTGGATCGCATCAGTACCCCTGCGCTAGGTACGATAGTGAACAATGACAATGAGCGTTGCCCGTCCACTCCCATGAACCCGGTTTGGGCTACACGCATGGACTGATGAACCATCATGGCTACCTGACCGGGCGTAAAATGATGCATGCTCTGAGCAACAAAAACCAAATCATAAGAATGCTCAGGAAGTCCTGATAGATCAAAGGCATTCAGTTGCTTAAATTCAACATTAAGATTTTGTTTTAATGCCTTGTTTTTACACGAATTTACATGTTCAACAAAGTAATCAGACCCGGTAACGGATAGCGACATGCCAGCATGCTGGGCAATTTTTGCTAAGGCTAAAGAGAACTCCCCTGACCCACTGGCCAGCTCTAAAATGCGTGCCGCCCTACCCTGTTGTTGCTCAATACGCAGCAAATACGGCCTCAGCATATTAAAAAACCGCTGATAAGCCAAAACCCACCGATTAAAGCGATGCAGCGATTGTACGATACCAACACGCCGCTTTTCAGGAAATCCTGGATCATCCAGGTATTCAGCAACATCGGTACGGATCCAGTCATCAAGACGGACTTCCGCATTTTGTAACCAGCCCAGTGAGTTAGCTATATTTCGACGGCCTCGACGTAAGCGCGCTACCGCCTGGTTAGTTATCTGTTCAAGACTATCCCTATCAGTCCATGCAGGCAGAGCCAGCAAAATTTCAGGGATAAGTTGCTGATCCACGTTCCGATGTTGCAGCATGATAATGGGCTCACTATGAATGCTAGATCACACTATACCTAAGCAGACAAAACATCACTGACAATTTCCTACTCGTCATGCTATGTTTTTAACCCCATTTTAAGGAAGAGGGATCACCCAATGGCTAATTTTGTACGCAAGGATGTGGCCTTTGATAGCGATGGCTTGGTTTGCCGGGCCTGGTGGTATGAGCCTGCAGAATCAGCAACCCCCCTGCCCTGTATGGTGATGGCCCATGGTCTAGGAGGAACGCGTAATGCAGCTCTTGAACCCTATGCCGAGTATTTTGCTCAATCAGGTTATGCCGTGTTGCTTTTTGATTATCGCCACTTTGGAGCCAGTGACGGTGAACCCAGGCAGATCATATCAGTCAGTAAACAACTTCAAGACTGGGCTCATGCTATTGCCTTTGCACGTCATCATACTCGGGTTGATAGCAAGAAAATCGCCCTGTGGGGCTCCTCCTTTTCAGGAGGACATGTACTGGTAGCTGCAGCACGTGATGGCGATATAGCTGCGATTTCCGCACAATGCCCCATGATGGATGGATTAGCTGCTTGCTTAAACGTCTTAAAATATGCAGGGCCTGCTGCTTTGGGCAAACTGACAGCCCTAGGTATTCTGGATGAGCTTGGCAGCTTGTGGGGACGTGCACCTATCTATGTTCCCTTGGTGGCGCCGCCGGGAGAACTTGCTGCCATGAGCAGTGATGATGCCTATGCTGGCTATTATAGTCTGGCACCCGCCGAGTGGCGTAACGAAATGGCTGCCAGGCTTGCTCCTATGCTGCCTGCTTATCGTCCCATACGTTATGCTCGAAAGTTACATTGCCCTGCCCTGCTACAGATCTGTGATCGTGATAGTGTCGCTCCCGTTCAAGCCGCCTTGGCTACGGCTAAAAAAATCGGTTCACTGGCTGAAGTTAAACATTATGATATGGGACATTTTGATATCTACGTGGGTGCTGGTTTTCAGCAAAGCAGCCGTGATCAGCTGACCTTTTTCAACAAGGTCTTGGGCAGGCATGTATAGAAAGAACTTATTGTTAAAGTTATAAAAAAACAGGACCTGTTAGGGTCCTGTTTTTGAACTGAGGGAGTGATATAACTCCTCCCTCTTCATGCAGCCTTACATGGCGAACGGATAGAAACGCAGGGATGCCATGATAACGTTCATGCTGGATGTTGGAGCCTGACCAGCAGAATTGGCAAAGGTACTGTAGTTGGTATGCGAGTACTGCAAACCAGTAGCTACATAACCCATGTGACCCTGATAAGCCTTGTACCAGCCACCAAAGGTGAACTGCTGAACTTTCGAGACGTTACAGGTAAAGGCTG
Organism: Pseudomonadales bacterium; assembly: GCA_013043915.1. Lineage (GTDB taxonomy): Bacteria > Pseudomonadota > Gammaproteobacteria > Pseudomonadales > Moraxellaceae > JABEVH01. Next base: position 9,854 of record JABEVH010000120.1, on the reverse strand, counting down.
TGGCTGAGCAGTTTGGTGCACCATAACCACCGTATGTCGTGCCCGTCTGGTAATAGTCCGTGTTGTTAACCTTCTGTTCGCCTTCATAAGCATACAGATCCAGGCCGTGCATCGGGTGAGCTACCAGACCAAACAGCAAGGAAGTTTCTTTCAAAGCACTGGGTGAACCATTTGCAGACAATGTATAGTCATTCAACTGCGAAGAATCGTAACGACCGATACCCTGACCCGTCAAGAAACTGGCCTGAAAATCAACAACCTTGGGCAATACAGGGATCAACAAGCTGCCACCAACGCTGTTGGCACGGACTTGAGCATTGGAACCACCTGCAACACCTGCTGAGGTATTCTGGTTGATACGATCACGGAAGCCACGTGACAACGCCAACAGTTCATAGTGACCATAACCGGGTTCAAAAGCCACTTTGGCGACAAAATCAGGCAAGCCGTCGGTTGAATAGGTGGTATTGGGATTCATCAATGCCCCGGGTGGCAATGAGGTCGTAATGCCATTATTGGAGCCACCGCTTGCGCCGTAAGGACCTAGATTAGTGCCATTGTTTTCATAGGCGGTCGGCAGTGCTTGCGGATTTTCAGCAGAAGCAGCCACTGTGAACATGCCCAGATTCTGTACCAGACGAATCTGCGGATTACGTGTCCAGTTGAAACCAGGTACGTACTGCGCGTCTATGGTTAAGGGTACGTTTTCGCTGCGAGCAGAAATGCCTTTGGTGTCCTGAGTAACCAGTGACCAGGCTTGACCTGCTAACAATTGGAAACCCTCGTCAGTTTGATAATCAACAAAGAGTTGACGTACACGTGGGGTATAGCTGTTGCTTTCCTTGGAATTAGCTGTACCCGCTGCACCCAGGAAGTCACCCTCCCAGTAGGATTCAACGCGTGAACCATTATCCATATGTGGACCTTGGAATAACATGGTCAGACGGCTCTGACGAGCAGTCATGCGATAATCGCTCATATAGTACGCAGGATTATTCTGCCAAATCGGTGAAAAGCTGGAAGTGATATCAGCTTCTTGACCGCGGTTGCTATATCCGGTTTCAGCTGCCAGGAAGCCACCAATCGTCATACGGACGGCGCCCAAGTTAATGCTTGCACCGTTACCGGTTAAGTTGATGTCCTGTTCAGCCTTCTGAATCATTTCATCGGCATGGGCAACACAGCCTAAGCTTAGGCTCAGCGCAACGGCAGAGTATAGGGCATTAAGTTTCATTGGATTCCTCATTTCGTTGGTAACATTCCGTAGCAGAACTCGCTCAATTAGTTGCAGTTCTGCGTCCGAAAGGCATCCTAATGTTGTTATATGACAAAATGATGACAGCTGATTTTATGCACTTATTTAGTGCAAATCCATAAAAAGAATTAAAAATTGATTAAAATCAGAGGGGTTAAGCCGATAAAGGGGGCTACGGCCAGCTGACGTAGCTCCCTTTCCAGATAGACTTAGGTATGCGATTCAACAACTTTTTGTGTCGATAAGGAGTTTTCGCTAGGTAGATCTTTTTGTTGCCAACTTCCACCTAAGGATCGAATCAGATTAACCGTATCCACCATACGCCGAGTTTGCAATGCAATATCAATCTGTTCGGCCTGCAGCTCAGTAGCCTGGGCAATCATGACTTCAAGATAATTGACCGCGCCTTCCCTGTACTGAATAAAGGCCAGGTGTGTGGTTTGTTGGGCAGCTTGGGTTGCAGCCGCAGAGTCAGCAGCCTCTATACCTTCGCTATTGAGTAGGGCCATCTGATCTTCTACCTCACGAAAAGCATTCAACACCGTATTGCGATAATCAGCGGTTTTAGACACATAATTGGCCTTAGCCTGAGCCACCTGAGCCTTGATGGCATTAGCATCAAAAATTTGCACCAGAAAACTAGGACCTAAACTCCAAAAAAGATTAGGAGAGGTCAACCAGTGACCAGGCCCTGTGCTTTCATAACCACCAACAGCATCCAAGGTCAGGTTAGGAAAGTAAGCTGCTTTGGCTACCCCTATCAGGGCATTAGCTGCAAAGAGACTACGCTCAGCCGCCGCAACGTCAGGCCGTCTTTGCAATAACTTAGAAGGAATGCCCACAGGAATCTTAGGTATAGGCACCATACCACTGGCCACCGCTACATGAAAAGTGCTGGGATTATTACCGGTCAACACAGCGATCGCATGTTCCAGCACAGCACGACGACCGGTTAAATTATCACGCAACGCCTTAACGGACTCCAACTGGGTCTGAGCTCTACTCACATCCAGACCTGAAGCAATTCCACCTAGATAACGGTCACGCGTAATGCGATAAGACACGCTAAAAGCCGTAATGTCTTCATCGAGCACATGAGCTTCTCTATCAAGGCCACGTAAGGATAGATAGTCAGAAGCCAATTGTGATTGCAAACTTAACTGAGCATTAGCCAACAAAGCAGCCTGCGCCTGGGTCGTCGCCAGTGCAGCCTGTACCTGGTTGCGTACATTGCCCCATAAATCCAACTCGTAGGAAATACCCCCGCCCAACAGATTAGAAGAATAGATATTGGGTTCATTGCCGCCGCGCAAGGGGCGGTTCACCGACTGACGGTTCCTGCTGAGGCTGCCTAAGCCAAATACATCGGGAAATAGACTGGCACGCGTTTGCACCAGAATATCGCGAACCGCATCATAGTGAGCCAAGGCTGCCTGCAAGGTAGGGTTGCTGGCATTCAGGCTGGTTTCCAATTGATTTAATTGTGCATCACCAAACGCCTGCCACCAAGCACCCTTAGGAGCAGCATCTTCTGGTTTTCCCGCCGCCCAATCACCATTTTCCTTAAACTGGGCAGGTACGGATGTCTGGGGGGCATGGTAGGCAGGAGCGAAGGAGCAACCGGCCAGAATCAAGGCCACTACTCCTGCCAGATAACGAGGCTTATTCATTTTCCTCCCTCCAGCTTAGGATCCACCTCATCACCCTCAGCCAAAGAATCCATCGGTTTATCAACAATCTGATCGTTAATCGTCAACCCTGAATCAACGGTCACCACATTTCCCTGATCCTGGGAAATATGAATGGATTGCAAATGCACACGATGATCAGCTCCTAGCAAAGCGACCTGCATGCCTTGGCTACGGAATATCAGACAACTGGCCGGAATAATGATCGAGGGATGATCAACACGGATCTGGAAGCGCACCATGGCATAATCACCAGGCTTAAGCACTTCTCCAGCATTATTGACCATCATTTCAACCAATACGGTGCCTGATGTATCATTGACAGCATTGGCAGAATTGACAAAGCTGGCATCAAAAGAACGATCAGGGTACTCAGGAACACTAAGTTTGGCCGTCAGGCCCGGATGGATGTCCGTCAGGTATACCTGGGGTACACGAACATAAAGACGTAACTGGTGTACATCAGAAACGGTAAATAAAGCCACACCTGCCGTGCCACCAGCACTGATCAGCGCCCCGACATCCGTTTTGCGTGCTGTCACGACGCCATCAAAGGGAGCAACGATGTTTTTGAATACTTCCAGGGATTGTAAGCGATCGACATTGGCCTGTGCAGCCTGAACCAGTGCCTGTTGCGCTTTATAACTAGCCAGTTTGACATCAGCATCCTGTACGCTGACGGCATCACTTTTCAGCAGATTTTGCCAACGGCTGGAAGTTACCTTGGCCAAGGCTAATCTGGCCTGAGCGGTCACGAGATCTGCCTTACCCTTTCCTAGTTCCTGATCAAGTTCCGGAGTATCGATATTGGCCAGTACTTCGCCTTTTTTAACATGATCCCCGATGTCATGGTACCAGTTCAGCAAATAGCCATCGACGCGGGCATGAATCGGAGCATCAAAGTAGGCTTGCAGATAACCAGGCAGTTCAAGCACCTGTACAGGTTGGCCCTGTATCGGATGCAACACGGATACCGTGGGCTTGTCTTGTGCACGAGTCCAGGCACTCACATCTTTTAACTGTGAAGATCGGCTATGAATTCCCTGGACTACAATGACTCCGGCGGCGACCATAACGGCCAAACCTGTCCATTTGAGTTTACGCAATGAACGTTTTTGCAGTTCACGCAAACGGGCTGTATCACGCATGGTCAACTTCCTCTGGGGCATCGTCAAAATCTTTGGCGTGCACGACATAAAATATAGTGGGAACTAGCAACAGGGTTGCAACCGTAGCCAGAATTAGGCCCCCGATCACCGCGCGACCTAAGGGCGCGTTAGTATCGGCACTGGTGGCCATCGGTAACATACCGAGGATCATGGCCAACGCGGTCATCAAGACGGGGCGGAATCTTGTGAAGCCTGCATCAATCGCCGCCTTGAATGCATCACGATGATAGATCAAGCGCTCTCTAGCAAAGCTGACGACCAGGACGCTATTGGCTGTCGCCACACCCATACACATGATCGCACCTGTCAGAGCGGGCACTGACAAGGTGGTATGCGTGACAAATAACATCCACACGATCCCAGCCAATCCAGCAGGCAGTGCGGTAATGATGACAAAGGGATCAAGCCATGATTGGAAGTTGATAACGATGATGGCATAAATCAACACGATAGAGGCAATCAAACCAAATCCCAGCTCACTAAATGCTGTATTCATGGTTTTAACCTGACCCAGCAGCTTAACTCTCGTACCCTTGGGACGATGCCCTTGAGCCGCTCTGAGGATTTGACCGATATCATCGGAAACAGCACCTAGATCACGCCCTTGTATGGTGGCGTAAATATCAAAGGCTGGCTGAATATTGTAGTGCGTGACGACACCATTCACCGTCGATCTTTCAATCGTAGCAATACCTCCGAGAATCTGCGGAGACTTCGCCGTCGATGAGGTAATGGGCATATTGTGCATTTCATTCATGGTGTCGATCAGGTACTGCGGCGTTTGTGCCACGATCGGGTAAGACACACCATTTTTAGGATTCAGCCAGAATGCAGGAGCCGACTGAAAGCTACCCGACAGCGACACATTGAGGCTGGTCGTCACATCGCGTTCAGTGACACCCACTCGATCGGCCAGAGAACGGTTCACGTTCACCTTTAGCTGTGGGTAATTGGTGACCTGCTGAATGCGAGCATCAACCACGCCGGGGACTTCCTGAATTTTGCGCAAAATTCCCTGCGCATAAGTATAGTTTTGCCGCAGATGAGGCCCTATTACCTTTACATCAATGGGAGCTGGGCTACCAAAGTTAAGGATCTGGCTAATGATATCAGCCGGCAGATAGGCAAATTGCACACCGGGGAATAATCTGGGCAGTTTGGCTCGCAGGGTTTTAACAAATCCATCGGTATCATCATGCCCTTCCTTAAGGCTAACCATGACATCCCCATCCTGAGGGCCGATGGTCCCGGAGTTCGAATAGGCACTATTGATGCCGCTATAAGGCAAGTCCATGTTATCTACGATGGTGTCGATCTGGCCCGCTGGCAATATCTGGTGAATCTGCGCTTCGATACGATCAAATAAGGCAGCTGTTTCCTCAATACGGGTTCCGGTGGGGGCACGCACATGGATGTTGATCTGGTCAGCCTCTACCGAGGGAAAAAAGTTACGTCCCAGAAACGGTAGTAACAGGAAACTGATCAGCACGGCACCAAAAAAACCCAGTATGAAGGGGCGCCACCACGTTAAGGACATGCGTAGGGTTCGAACATACAGTGTACGTAGCCGTGAAAACCTTCTCTCAAATCCGGCCTGAAACGCTACGAGCGGCGATGACCAGCTACGGTGACCCACAGGGCCATGCAAATGTATCCCGGCAGAATCACTGCCGGGCATCTCTCCGGTCACATGAGGCTTTAACAGGTATTTAGCCATGGTCGGTACCAGAGTACGCGACAATGAGAACGACGCTACCAGACTGAATATCACAGCCTTGGCCATGGGAACAAACAGAAAACCTGAAATACCTTGCAGGAAAAACATCGGCACAAACACGATGCAGATACAGAGCAGTGAAACTAAGGCGGGAGTTACGATCTGCTCAGCTCCATCGAGAATGGCTCTTTCTACCTGCTTGCCATGTTCCAAATGCCAGTTAATGTTCTCAATAGTCACCGTACCGTCATCGACCAGGATACCTACAGCCAAAGCTAAACCACCTAAGGTCATGACATTGAGCGTTTCACCATCGACAGATAACATAATCAGCGCTGATAACAAGGCTAACGGAATTGACGTTGCAATGATCAAGGTGCTGCGCCAGCTACCCAGAAATATCAAAATCATCAAGCAGGTCAGACTCGCTGCAATCAGTCCCTCTCGAACCACGCCAAACACAGCCGATTTGACGAAAATCGATTGATCAGAGAGTAAGTGAATCTTGAGCGATTTGGGCAAGGTTTCCTGTAACCGGGGTAAAATTTCTTTAACCCCTTCGATAACGTTTAGGGTCGATGCCGAACCACTTTTAAGAATGGTCATCAAAATAGCGCGCTTACCATCGACACGGACTTTATTAGTTTGTGGCGGGTAACCATCGCGTACATGCGCAATATCGCGCATGTACACCAAGGTACCATTGACGGCCTTGACCGGAAGATCATTCACCTGTTCTATCGAGTCAACGGCATCATTTAAGCCTACCAGATATTCATATTGACCAATCTTTGCCGTGCCTGCCGGGATAACCTGGTTCTGCAAGGCTAAGGCATGCTCAACATCCTCAGCCGATAAACCCTTAGATTGCATGGCTACCGGGTTCAAATCGATCTGTACCTGACGAACCTTACCGCCGTAAGGTGATGGAACGGCTGCACCAGGAACGGTAGCCAGCGCAGGGCGTATGAAGTTCTGACCAAAGTCAAATATCTTCATTTGTCCCAGCTTGGGACTGGACATAGCCAGCTGCAAAATAGGAACCGTGGAGGCGTTATAGTTCAGAATTAGCGGTGGCGTGATCCCCGCAGGCATTTGTTTAAGAACCGTCTGAGAAATGGACGTTACTTGCGCTGTTGCCGTTCGAATATCCACCGTCGGCTGAAAGAAAATCTTGACGATACCTATGCCATCCATGGACTGGCTTTCTACATGCTCAATGTCATTTACGGTTGAGGTCAGTCCACGCTCATAGTAATAAATAACACGACCAGCCATGTCATCTGGGGCTAGACCGTTATAGGTCCATACCACACTAATCACGGGTATCTTGATATCTGGAAAAATATCTGTCGGAGTACGCAGCGCTGCAATCGGTCCAAAAAGAAGGATGAGCAACGCCATGACCACAAACGTATAGGGGCGACTCAGAGCCAGACGCACAAACCATATCATACTTGGCGACTCCACGATGACTTTGCCAACTTAAGGACGAACATAAAGTTCAGCTTTCAAACCGGGCGCGACTTTAACAGCCCCCTTCAAAGATTCCGAGTGAAGAAAAATTGCAAAATCAGCGCCATGGTAAAACATAAGCAAGAACCCATGCTCTGATTTAGAGCATTTATTCTGGGTACGCTGACCTTTAGGGCCGCATAGACCCAACCTGAAATACTGGTCAAAAGACAGGCAAAGCTGCTGTTTTTGTGGCAGGCCATGACCAAAAATAATTACATTCACACGAAAAATAATCATCAACTTGTTGTTATTAAATGATTTTCTTCTTGATGTTACACAGGTATGCCGTAAGAACCGCTGACATCAGGGCATCCATGTGATAGGGTTGGATATATTGACTTGACGTGTTTTGTCACTGATTAGCAAGAACATCTGACGGGTGACCTTGCAGCCCTGTCAGCAACAGCTAACCTGTTGGTACATAATAAAAACCATTTTGCCATGGATGCAGGATGCTGGGAGATTATGGTGGAACTTTTTAATGACATTCTGATGACGGTTGATCGCCAAGGAAGCATCAACTACATCAGCCAATATGCTCAAAATTTATTTATGCGTGAAAGGGGCGATTATTTCCCCATCATTTGCCGCTATGACAGCCAGGTTCAGACTCTCTCTCTGGATGCTACGGTGTCTCGACCCGCCATGGATTTTTGGTTGGCACCTATGCGCAATCCTGGTGGAGAATGGCAAGGATTTGCTGTTTTACGTCGTCACCGAAAAAATCTTGAACCAGCCAAGCCTGAAATTAGATTAGGACAGGGTTACGCTAAGGCTGAACTACAGTCTGCTCTCCTACAGCATGAGTTTTTTCTGGTTTATCAGCCTGAAAAACGGCAGCAGAGTCAGCATTCCCGAGTGGCTGAAGCGCTGTTACGTTGGCATAGGGCTGACGGGCAGGTCCTGAAAGCCCATGAGTTTATGCCTGATGCCGAAAAACATGGGTTAGATCGGGACATCGGTCTTTGGGTTATTGATGAAGTATGTCAGCAAAATCGGCGCTGGCAAATGAAGGGACTGCGCCCTATCAGTATTTCGATTAATCTTTCGCCTGATCAGTTAACCGATGATCGCCTGGTCAATCATGTGCGTGAAAGACTAGAGCATTGCGGCATGCCCGCTCATTATTTGCAGTTTGAGGTCAATGCCCGATGCTTGCATGCTGATGGTTTTGCCGATGCGCGCGTATTGAATCAGCTCAAATCCTTGGGACTGCGCATCATGCTAGATGATTGTCGTCCCAGTGAGCGTTCCTGGCATCAGCTGTTAGTCTGGCCTATCGACGCCATTAAAGTGAATGTCGATGCTTGGGACAATACCCTACTCTCCGTAGCTCGTGGTCTAGGAAAAACCCTGATTGCACGGGGGGTTGAGGTTGCTGATATGGCTTTGGGCAACCATATACCTGATGCGCTGCAAGGAAATGCCATCTGCGAACCGCTAGGCCCTGACCGGTTAGCACAAGTGCTCGATCAGGGAGCTTGGGCCGCTTAGTGCTCAGGCTTGCTGACGCATCGTCACATCATAAATGATATAAGCTCCCAACAAAATCAGAAATACACCAAATGCGGCCTTGAGGGTATGGCCGTTGACACCGATGGCCCAGCGAGCACTCAGCCAGCTGCCCAAAACCAGTGAAAGCGCGATGATCAATGATGCACGTAGATCAACATGACCAGCCTTGTAATATTCCATGACAGCCATGATGCCTACCGGAGGCAGCAAGATCGCTAAACTTGTACCCGTGGCCAACTTTTGGCTATATCCCAGACCATAAACTAGCGCCGGAACAATCAGCGTTCCTCCGCCAATACCAAAAACCCCTGACAGAGCACCTGCGGTAAACCCAATCACTGCCAACATCAGTAACATCATATTTTTTTGACCTCACCAAGTATTGACGACTTAGACCAAGGACTTCGAGGAAATAATAACGCCATTATTGTCTGCGTAGATAAAATCACCCGGTTGTATAAATTGACCCGCCACATGCAGGGGAACATCTACGTCCCCTACGCCTCTTCGTACACTTTTTAAGGGAAACGCAGCCACTGCCTGAACACCCAGCTCCAGAGTTGCCAGGGCGTCCACATCTCGCACAGCCCCCCAAATGATGACACCCGACCATCCAAGTTCCACCGCACTGCTGGCAATCAAATCTCCCATAAGCGCACAACGCAGGGAGCCACCACCATCAACGAATAACACCTGTCCCTGTCCTGGTGTGGAAAGGATTTCCTTAACACGGCTATTGTCCTCAAAACACTTTACGGTACGCACCCTGCCTCCAAACGCAAGCCTTCCGCCAAAATTACGGAATAAGGGCGCCAAAACACGTACTTCTTCTGAATGTGCATCACAAAAGTCAGGCGTAGAAATGCTCATGTATGAGAGCTCCAAAATAAATCAGGTGACTGATAACGACGGCTGATACAGGGCTACACGCTCCATAATCTGCTTAAAGCTGAGTATTTCATGAGGCGCTTTTGTAGTCTCTAGAGCTGATT
>JABEVH010000119.1 GCA_013043915.1 Pseudomonadales bacterium | reverse complement strand
GGAATAGACACCATCGACTTTGGTTGCCTTGAGTACCACATCAGCTTCCATCTCTATGCCCCTCAGGCAGGCAGCCGAATCGGTCGTAAAAAAGGGATTTCCCGTACCTGCCACAAAAATGCAAACTTCGCCTGCTTGCAAATGCCGCATCGCATTGCGCCGATCATAATGATCGACAATCCCACTCATCGGGATGGCTGACATAAATCTGGTACGTATATTCGCTCTTTCCAAAGAATCACGCATGGCAAGACCATTCATCACCGTAGCCAGCATACCCATATGATCACCGGCAACACGATCCAGACCTGCAGCTTGTAAAGCAGAACCCCGAAACAGGTTGCCACCCCCCAAAACGAGCCCCACCTGCAGACCTATACCAATCAGTTGGCCTATCTCAAGGGCCAATCGCCCCATAACCTTGGGGTCGATTCCAAACTCCACATCTCCAGCCAGGGCTTCACCGCTCAGCTTGAGTAAGATACGACGATAGACCGGTTTACGATCTGCCATGATGACAACGCTCTCCGTTAATGTGACAGCATTCTACAGCAAAAGGCCCCTCAACGAGGGGCCTTTTTAGGGCAAAACGACACCCCGACGAGGGGATGCCGGCACCCTAGGACTTCATCATGCTTGCGCCGCTGCGGCTGCAGCTGCGGCAACTTCCGAGGCAAAGTCTACCGACTTCTTCTCGATGCCTTCACCCACCTGGAAACGGACAAAACGCTGCACCGTAGCTCCTGCCTTCTTTAAAAGGTCAGATACACGGACTTCAGGGTCCTTCACAAAGGACTGCTCGACCAAGCTCACCTCGGACAGATATTTCTTCAAGCTACCTTCAATCATCTTTTCAACGATAGCCTCAGGCTTACCTGACTCACGAGCCTTGGCTGCATAGATTTCCTTTTCCTTGGCCAGCACATCGGCAGGGACATCGGCAGGCATGACCACCAGCGGATTACTGGCGGCGATATGCATAGCCATATCATGCCCCAAAGCAGCATCACCACCTTGTAAAGCCACGAGCACACCAATCTTCAGACCGTGAACATAACTGACCAGAAGTTCGCCCTCAACAAGTTCGGCGCGACGCAACTGCACATTTTCCCCAATTTTCTGCACCAGGGATACGCGAGCTTCTTCAACGCTACCTTCACCCATAGTCAATTGCGAGATAGCTGCAATATCGGCAACCCTGGCACTCAGAGCCAAGGCAGCCACGGCCTGAGCAAAGGCCGTGAAGTTTTCATCACGGGCCACAAAGTCCGTCTGACAGTTCACTTCCATGATCAGCGCAGAGCGCTTATCCGCGGACAACGCCGTGATAATCGCTCCATCAGCGGCGATATTACCGGCTTTTTTTGCAGCCTTGGCTTGACCTGACTTGCGAAGATTATCAATAGCCAGTTCGATATCCGCACCCGCTTCCTGCAAAGCCTTTTTGCATTCCATCATGCCCAGACCGGTACGGTCACGCAGCTCTTTGACCAAACTGGCGGTAACTTCTGCCATGATATTTACCTCTTCTCTAGAAGATGAACAAGCCTAATTAGGCTTGTTCGGATTCGACTTCAACGTAACCATCCATCTCTCGACCAGCACCACCCTGGGTGGACGCATATTCTCGCCCTTCAATCACAGCAGTAGCCATCGCTGAGACATAAAGCTGAACTGAGCGAATGGCATCGTCATTGCCTGGAATAATGTAATCAACACCATCAGGATCGCTATTGGTATCAACCACGGCAATGACCGGTATACCCAACTTACGAGCTTCCGTAATGGCTATTTTTTCATGATCGACGTCAATGACAAACAATGCATCAGGCAATCCACCCATGTCCTTGATTCCACCTAAAGAACGATCCAGCTTTTCCATTTCGCGAGCACGTTCCAGCGCTTCACGCTTGGTCAGCTTGGCAAACGTGCCATCCAAGGACTGCACTTCGAGATCCTTGAGTCGCTTGATGGACTGACGTATGGTCTTCCAGTTGGTCAACATCCCACCTAGCCAGCGGTGATCAACAAAGGGCATACCACATCGTGTCGCCTGTTCGCGTATAAGACCGGCAGCTGCACGCTTGGTGCCTACAAATAACACCTTGTTGCCCTTGCTGGCCAAGCCATTGACAAAGGTTAGGGCATCATTCAGCGCAGGAACCGTGTGTTCCAGATTGATGATATGAATCTTGTTGCGTGCCCCATAAATAAAGGGCTTCATTTTGGGGTTCCAGAAACGAGTCTGGTGACCGAAGTGAGCGCCTGCTTGCAGCAGCTCGCGCATTGTAACCTGTGGCATGATAAACTCCTGGGTTGGGCCTCCATACACCCCACACGCCAACCCTCAAGGGGCACCCTGGCGCGCGTGTCGGTGCATGTGCGGATTTAAAGTGATGTCACTTTTGCGGCCGAGATTGCCTAAAAGTGCGGCGCTTTATACCATATCTGCCTCCGAGTCTCAATGCCAACTCGTCCGAATCGCTGCCAGGAGCTCTGCATGAGCATGATCAAAACCGCCGATGATATCGCCGCCATGCGTGTCGCCGGTCATCTAGCCGCTGATGTGCTTGATTTCATAGCACCTTATGTTAAACCCGGAGTTACGACTCTCGAGCTGGACCAGCTATGCCATAACTACATGGTCGATGTACAGAAAGTCATTCCTGCCCCTTTAAACTACCGAGGCTTTCCTAAAAGCATTTGCACCTCCGTCAACCATGTGATCTGTCATGGCATCCCCACAGAAAAGAAAGTCCTGAAGAATGGCGACATCATCAACATCGACATCACCGTCATCAAAGATGGCTATCATGGCGACACCAGCAAGATGTTTCTGCTAGGGGAGTGCTCAGTGCTCGCTGAAAAGCTTTGTCGTGTTAGCCAGGAATGCCTGTATCTCGGACTGGCCGCGGTACGTCCCGGGGCTCGTCTTGGCGACATCGGTCACGCCATTCAAACCCATGCTGAGGCTAATCGATTCTCCGTCGTGCGTGATTACTGCGGGCATGGCATAGGCCTGGTCTTCCATGAAGACCCTCAGGTCCTGCATTATGGAAAACCTGGCACCGGCATGCTGCTGGAACCCGGCATGATCTTTACTATCGAGCCTATGATCAATGCGGGCACTTACCATACTCGTTTGCTACCTGATCAGTGGACTGTAGTTACCCGAGACCATAAATTATCCGCGCAATGGGAACATATGTTACTGGTTACCGAAGCCGGCGTGGAGGTCCTTACTCAACGCAAAGAGGAAGATCTCAGCAACTTAAATCTCCCTCCTTCCGATACCCAGGCAGCACCCATCTCGGTATGATGCGACCTACATAGCATCCCCAACATTTTGAGGCACTCAGCCAACACCATGAGCAGTCTGCAACTGGTATTCGACAGCGAACTTTTTGACCCAGCCACTCTCGGCCCTGCCCAGCAGCTGCCTGCGCTCAGTGTTTATCGCCAAGCACTACAAGGCGCACAACAGGTTCTCTTCACACGTTTTCGGGAAGGTGAAGACATTCGTAAACTGGTGAATGCGCGCGCCTGGGTGGTTGATCAGGTGCTTAAACATGCGTGGAGCGCGCTGGGGCTTATCCATTGTAGCGGATGCAGCTTGCTTGCCGTAGGTGGCTATGGCCGAGGGGAGTTACACCCTCACTCGGACATTGATGTCCTGGTGCTACATGAGTTCACCGACCTTACTCATGACCAACAACAACTTATCGCTCAGTTCTTGACCCTGCTCTGGGATCTAGGCCTCGATGTGGGCTCCAGTGTACGGGCATTGGGCGAATGCGATGAGGCCGCTCGATCCGACATCACCATCGCTACCAACCTGATGGAGTCACGCACCCTTTGTGGTGATGACCAATTACGATTGACCATGCTGAGCCTGACCTCAGCGCAGCGGGTATGGCCAGGCAAAGAGTTTTTTCGCGCCAAATGGGAAGAGCAGATTGCACGTCATAACAAACACAACAACACTGAATACAACTTGGAACCCGACATTAAAAATGCCCCAGGCGGTCTGCGCGACATACAAACGGTAGGCTGGGTCGCCAAACGTCATTTCGGCGCTGAAACCCTGCATGATCTGGTGGCTCATGGCTTCCTCACTGAACAGGAATTTATGCAGCTTGATGAGTGCCAGACTCTGCTTTGGCGCATCCGGTTTGCCTTGCACATGTTGACAGGACGCGCCGAAAACCGACTGCTTTTTGATTATCAACGGCAAGTCGCACAAACCTTTGGCATGCAAGATGATACTAGCCATAGAGCTGTCGAGCAGCTCATGAAGCAGTACTACCGGGCCGCCATGCTGCTTTCGACCTTGAATGAAATGCTGTTACAACATTTTGACGAGAGCATCTTACAAGATAGCTCGCTCGCCATCATCCACCCCATCAATGCCCGTTTCCAGCTACATAACCATCATATTGAAGCTCATAGCCCCCTGGTATTTCGACGTTCACCGTCAGCCCTGCTGGAGATTTTTGTCCTACTGGCCAGCGATGCAGACATCCATGGGGTACGTGCCAGCACCATTAGACTGATCATGCAAAACCTGGATCTCATTGACGATGTATTTCGTGATGACTTACGCAATACGTCATTGTTCATGGAACTGATGCGTAGCCAGTACGCGCTATTTAGCTCACTACGTCGCATGAAACGTTATGGTGTGCTGGGGCGATATATCCCTGCATTTGGCGCCATTATCGGTCAAATGCAGTATGACCTTTTTCATATCTATACGGTTGATGCCCATACCCTGCTGCTTATAAAAAACATGCGACGCTTCAGGTATCCGGACGTACAAGCCAAGTTTCCCGTGGTTGCCGATGTCGCACAAAGTCTACCCAAAGTAGAATTGCTGTACTTGGCTGGTCTGTTTCACGATATCGGCAAAGGACGTGGTGGCGACCACTCAACCCTGGGTGCCGTGGATGCTCTGGAATTCTGCGCCCACCACCGTTTGGGTGTCTGGGATTCTCATCTGGTGGCCTGGCTGGCGCGTAATCATTTGATCATGTCCATGACGGCGCAGAAAAAAGACATCAATGATCCGGACATCATCAATGATTTTGCACAGAAGGTAGGGGACATTGTTCACTTGGACTACCTCTATGCCCTTACGGTCGCTGATATCTGCGCAACCAATCCAACACTCTGGAACTCATGGCGAGCGTCCTTGTTGCGACAGCTCTATGAGCAAACCAAACGTGCCCTGCGCCGCGGACTGGGCAATCCTATTGATAAACAGGAATGGATTGAAGAAACACGCCAGAGCGCCCTGGCGTTGCTGCTGACCCAAGGCATCCCTGAAGAGAATACACAAAAGCTATGGGACTCTCTTGGTGAGGAGTATTTTCTGCGCGAAGCGGCTACGGATATTGCTTGGCATACCCAAGCACTGATACAGCATACCCTCTTCGACAAACCTTTGGTCCTGATCAAGGAAACGACAGACAATAAGTTCCTCGGTGCCACTCAGATCTTTATTTATACCCATGATCAACGTAACCTCTTTGCCGCCACCGTGGCTGCACTCGATCAGCTGCGCCTGACCGTTCTTGATGCACGCATCATCACCTCGACCAGTCATTTTTCACTGGATACATACATCGTACTGGATGAAAACAATGAACGGCTTACCGACACCAATCGTCTTTACCATATTCAAGAGGTCCTGATAGACACGTTGGCCCATCCTGAAAGATTTCCGGATATCGTGCGTCGGCGCATGCCGCGACAACTTCGGCATTTCCAGGTCAAGACTGACGTTATTCTCAGCAATGACATCCAGCACCAGCGTACCGTTGTAGAAATCATCACGCTGGATCGACCTGGCCTCCTGGCCCGTATTGGCCGTATCTTTATGGAACACGGGGTAAATCTGCAAAATGCGCGTATTGCCACACTGGGAGAACGGGCTGATGACGTATTTTTCCTGACTGACGACCAGATGCACCCTATCTCTGACCCCGATCTCTGTGAACGCCTTGCTCATACCCTGCGTGAGCGGCTGGACCAACAGGACGACTGAATGATGAACCCCCTGCTTGATCGCTTGCTTCCCTATCCCTTTGAACGGCTGCGCCTTCTCAATGCAGGATGTCATCCTCCTGCTGCTCTGCCTGCCATTGCCTTATCAATCGGTGAACCACGTCACCCCGCTCCACGCTTCGTACTGGATCGATTGACAGCTGCGCTCGATGGATTATCCCTGTACCCCGTAACACGCGGCATGGATGTTCTGCGTGAAAGCGTCAGTAACTGGCTCACCTGGCGCTTTCAACTACAGGACTGTCCTCCGGACCCTGAGCGCCATGTGTTACCGGTTAATGGCAGTCGTGAAGCCCTATTTTCTTTTGTGCAATCTATGCTGCATCCTGGCTCAGGCGAAGCCATCGTCATGCCTAATCCCTTCTATCAGATTTATGAAGGAGCTGCCTTACTGGCAGGGGCTGAGCCGGTTTATCTTCCCTGTGATGCCTCCCATAATTTCATTCCGGATTACGATGCTGTCCCCGAGTCCTTATGGAAGCGCACTGCACTTGTATTTATTTGCTCACCTGGCAACCCAAGCGGCTCCGTCACTTCACTGGAAACTCTGCAGCATCTGATCGAACTATCCGACCGTTATGGGTTCATACTATGCAGCGATGAGTGTTACAGCGAAATTTACCCACGCGAAGATTTGCCTCCTCCTGGGCTCTTGCAAGCCGCCGCTGCCATGGGGCGTCATGACTACCGTCGTCTCATGGTTTTTCATTCCTTATCAAAACGTTCCAACCTACCCGGTCTACGTTCAGGATTCGTGGCAGGCGATGCACACTTGATTGAACGCTTTCTTCTCTACCGCACCTATCATGGTTCTGCCATGTCAGTTCCTACCCAGCTAGCCAGTGTGGCTGCATGGAATGATGAGGCCCATGTTCGGGAAAACCGCCAGGCTTACCGCAGCAAATTTGATGCTACCCTTGCCCGCTTACGCCCTCACGCTGACGTGAATGCTCCTGATGCGTCATTTTATCTCTGGATGAAAACCCCTGGCTCAGATACCGCATTTGCACGTGGCTTGTGGGAACAGCAGCATGTGCAGGTACTGCCGGGTTCCTACCTGTCTCGAGACGTTAATGGCCATAATCCTGGAGAAGGCTATGTGCGTATCGCCCTGGTACCCGATCTGGATACCTGCCTGGAGGCCACCGACCGAATCATCGCTTACTTTCACTCTATCAGGACATGATTATGAATCTGCAACAACGAATTGAGCATGCATTTGAGCAACGTCAGGCCTTCAGCCCTGATCAAGTACCCGAGCAGGTCCGATCCGATGTGCTTGAAGTACTGCAGTCTTTAGATCAAGGCACCCTTCGCGTTGCCGAGAAAATTGACGGGGAGTGGCATGTCAACCAATGGATAAAGAAAGCGGTGCTGCTATCTTTTCGCCTGCATGACAATCAGGTCATGCAAGCCGGACACGACCTGCAGTACTATGACAAGGTTGCCAGCAAATTCTCCGGCTGGACCGAGGAACAATTCAAGGCAGCTGGAGTACGGGTGGTTCCTCCTGCCTGCGCTCGCCATGGCGCCTACATCGCTCGAAACACCGTACTCATGCCCTCCTATGTCAACATCGGCGCCTATGTCGATGAAGGCAGCATGGTAGACACTTGGGCTACCGTAGGCTCCTGTGCACAAATCGGCAAACGGGTGCATCTCTCTGGCGGCGTGGGTATCGGAGGGGTTCTTGAGCCCTTGCAGGCCAATCCCACCATTATTGAAGATGACTGCTTTATCGGCGCACGCTCGGAAATTGTGGAGGGGATTATCGTCGGCGCAGGAGCCGTCATCTCCATGGGGGTATACATCGGTCAATCTACCCGTATTTATGACCGGGAGTCCGGTGAGATCCTGTATGGCAAGGTCCCTGAAGGGGCCGTGGTTGTACCTGGATCGCTACCTTCCAGCGATGGCAAGTACAGCCTTTATGCAGCCATCATCGTCAAGCGTGTTGATGCCAAGACACGCGCTAAAGTGGGCATCAATGAACTGCTACGCCTTACAGACTGATACTATGGATGGCTTGCGGCGCATGACCACAAAGTCGTCGCAAGCCAATCTTATTGATCAGGCAGGCACAGCCAACATGACCGAAGATGCCTTGATCACCGCCATCACGGGCTGACCTTTTTCAAGCCCCAACGATGCAATCGCTTCGTGCGTCACCATGGCATGAGCCATGGCACCGCCACCTAGTTGAACACTGACCTCACCATTGACCGCTCCTAACGTCACCTCCGTTACAACACCGCGCAGGATATTGCGCGCTGAAAGCACATAACCCTGACCGTCCGTCATCAGCAATACCGATGAAGCCTTGGCCATCGCAATCACCTCCTTTCCCACCGCCATACGCATGGCGGTCAGACTGCCATTAGTCACGGTAGCCACGATACTATCTCCCCCACCGATATCCAGCACAACCTCAGAATTAACCGCCCCAGGATGTACCGCCGTGACGGTTCCCTTAAATTGATTGCGTGCGCTAATTTTCATCAACCTAACTGCTCCTAAAAAGTTGCGCATAGTTGCGCATAGAATTTATCCGCACTTGGTTGACATGCTTGCGCATCCAACTCAAGCCTATTGACGCTCAGTTGCGCCGGAGACCGTGCTAGCAAGATGCGGCGTACCTCTC
>JABEVH010000118.1 GCA_013043915.1 Pseudomonadales bacterium | reverse complement strand
GCGCCCAGGCTTGGTCGTTGCCTTGGCCATTCCCCTCGTCTTGGCTGTAACCTTCCTCATCATGGATCTGGCACACATCAACCTTCATAAAATTTCGTTGGGATCACTCATCATCGCCCTAGGTTTGCTGGTTGATGATGCCATCATCGTGGTTGAAATGATGGTACGTAAACTGGATGAAGGACTGGACCGTCTTCATGCTTCCACGGCCGCCTACGAATTAACGGCCATGCCCATGCTGACTGGCACACTGATTACCGCTGCAGGCTTTCTACCCATAGGCTTGGCTCGCTCCGCTGTTGGCGAATACACTTTTGCGATATTCGCAGTCACGACGGCCGCCCTCTTGGTGTCCTGGGTGGTCTCCGTCTACTTTGTGCCTTATCTGGGCTTCCATTTACTTAAACCTAGTCGGCATAACGCGCATGATGTTTTTGACAGTCCATTTTATAGAAACTTCAGGACATTGGTGACTTGGTGTGTCGATCACCGCTGGAGGACGCTGGGGTTAACGCTAGCTGCCCTGCTGCTCGGTTTGATGGGCATGAAGCAGGTGGAGCAGCAATTTTTTCCGGACTCGGACCGACCGGAAATTATGGTTGACCTTTGGTTACCTGAAGGTAGCTCACTGCAAGCTACTGAAGCTGCGGCTCAGCGACTGGAGAATCTTCTGGCTCATAATCCGCTGGTAGGACACTACACGGATTTTGTCGGCTCAGGAGCCCCCCGTTTCTTTCTGACCCTGGATGAGCAGCTCCCGCATGCCAATCTGGCGGAGTTTATCATTCTTCCGCGGTTGGCCTCACAACGTGATGAGCTACGCAGCCAGTTACAGTCCCTGGCGGTAACCGCCATGCCTGAAGCGCGTATGCGTGTCAAACTATTGCCTAACGGCCCCCCCATTGCCTATCCCGTAGCCTTTCGTATCATCGGTGAGGATCCGGTAGTTCTACGTAGCATGGCCGATATCATCAAACAAAGAATGCGTGCCAACCCACACTTAAGCGGCATTAATGACAACTGGAATGAGTCCGACAAGGTGCTTAATCTGGTGGTTGATCAGGATCGTGCCCGCGCCCTAGGAGTTTCTAGTCAATCGGTGGCCCAGGCTGCCCATGCCATCTTGTCAGGTCAAACCATAGGTCAATATCGTGAGGGCAACAAGCTGATTGCCATCGAACTGCGTCAACCGGCCGATGAGCGCGACACCCTCACTGCACTGAGCAGTGCTTACCTGCCAACAGCCTCAGGTCAGTCCATACCTATCAGCCAGGTTGTACGCCTCGTCGTGGGTTGGGAACCTGGCATGGTGTGGCGTGAAAACCGTGATTTCAGCATAACGGTTCAGGCTGATGTCGTCGGTGATATTCAGCCTGCTACGGTATCAGCTCAGATCAATGGCCAACTCGGTGATCTTCGCCAGATCTTGCGACCAGGCTACCGTATCGATGAAGCGGGTACCGTAGCGGAAAGTGCCAAGGGGCAAGGATCCATTTTTGCCATCGTACCTCTCATGCTATTTATCATGTTCTCGCTACTGATGTTGCAATTGCGCAGCTTTCCCCGCGCCTTGCTCGTCTTTGTCAGCGGTCCCTTAGGCATCATCGGCGCCGCCTTGGCGTTACTGCTCAGCCATCGTCCTTTCGGTTTTGTCGCCATGCTGGGGGTCATTGCCCTCAATGGCATGATCATCCGCAATTCCGTCATCTTGATAGATCAGATCGAACAGGACAGGGCGAATGGTGTAGACCCCTGGCAGGCTATCATTGAGGCTACGGTACGTCGTTGCCGACCTATTCTACTGACGGCTGCGGCTGCCGTTCTGGCCATGATCCCCCTGTCACAGAGCGCATTCTGGGGCCCCATGGCTGTAGCCATCATGGGAGGACTGGTCGTTGCTACCGCCCTGACGCTGCTATCGCTGCCCGCCGCTTATGCGGCCAGCTTCAGGATCGAACGACGATGATGGCGAGGTGACTAACCCACCCTAGATATGGCTTCTTGCATCGTTATTGGTGATTTTTCTTGACTGGGCGTTAACCAGCGATGAGCGAACTCAGCAGCAGGTAGCGCTCGATCATAAAGAAAGCCTTGAGCACGATCACAGCCCAACTCTCTGAGCATGTTGGCCTGCGCTTCGTTTTCGACCCCCTCAGCCAGCGGCACCATACCCATACTTTTTGCCATAGCAATCGTGGTCGCTACAATGCTATGGTCAATATGATCACTCAGCAGATTGCGAATAAAGCTCTGATCCACCTTGAGCGTAGAGACCGAGAAACGTTTCAGATAAGCCAGTGAAGAATACCCTGTACCGAAATCATCTATAGCCAGGGCAAAACCTACTTCGACCAGCTTACTGGCAATGTCTGCTGAACGCTCTGGATACATCATGACGCCGGACTCAGTGATTTCAAGCTCGAAGAACTGCGCTGATACCCCGGTCTCAGCTAAAATAGCCTGGACCTGTTTGGGAAAATCCTCGTGACTCATCTCCTGTGCCGACACATTAATAGCCACTCGTCCGGAAAAAGCATAACCAGCCTCTTGCCAATCATGCAGTTGTAGGCAGGCCTTCTTAAATACCCAGGCACCAATATCTACTATCATGCCGCGCTCTTCAGCAATAGGGATAAATTCAGCGGGACTAACCCAACCCCATTCAACATCCTTCCAACGCAGGAGCACCTCCATGCCAATTAAATTACGGGTTTGCAAACAGACTTGCGGCTGAAAATAAATCTCCAGAATTTCATACTCAAGCGCCCGTGAAAGACGCTCAGCAATTTCAGTCCGACGCGCAATACTGGCTCCCATCTCAGGCTGGTAGAAACGATAGCCTTCCCCCCCTCCCTTGGCACGGTACATAGCTATATCTGCATGGCGCAAAAGCTCATGTGCATCATCCGCATCATCCGGGTACATGGATATGCCTATGCTGGCATCCAGATGAAAACTCATGATTTCACTAATTTCGATACGCTTTTTAAAGGAAGCGAGCAACTTTCTAGCCAGGGAATCTACTCCAGGGCAGGCGAAGGCTTCCACCATGATGACAAATTCATCCCCTCCCAAGCGCGCTAACAGCTGCCCGGGCTCAAGAACGGCAGCCAATTGTTTGGCAACGATCTTCAGCACGCTATCCCCGACCACATGCCCTTGGGTATCATTGATTTCCTTGAAACGATTTAAGTCGATAAACAATAGCGCTAATTGACTTGATGCTGCTTTGACCACATCCAGCTTATGTTCAAGCTGACCAATAAACCAGCGCCTATTGGGTAAATTGGTTAGGGGGTCGTAATCAGCCAGCCACTTTATTTTATTCTGCGCCTGACGCTGTTCCGTGACGTCTTCCTTCACCGCCATAAAATGAGTGATTTCACCATCGGGCTGACGCACTGGAGAGATTTGGGCCACCTCCAAGTATTCGCTGCCATCCTTGCGCCGATTGATAAACTCTCCTCGCCAACTTTCACCCCTGGACAAATGGGCATGTAGATCTTTGTATACTTCAGCAGGGGTCTTACCCGATTGTAAAATACGAGGATTCTTGCCCAAAGCCTCCTCACGGCTATAACCTGAAATGCGCTCAAAGGCTTCATTCACATACAGAATATGTGAATCAAGATCCGTGATGACCACCGTATTGACGCTTTGATCAATAGCCTGTGATAAACGCTGCAATTTATTTTCATGTAATCGTCGCTCCGTAACATCCTGGACCGTCCCCACGACCATGGGGTGTTCTGCCTCAATGAGGTGTTGCTGCATCTCAAGCCATAACTCAGCATCCGTGCTATGCACCCTAAAAGCTACAGCACGTCCGCCGTAACGCCTGGCGTTATCGAGTACGCCCCGATCGGCAGGGTGTACCTGACTGATCAAAGCACCCCAGGAGAATATGCATAGCTCTTTAGGCAACCCAAATAAACGCTTGGCCTCATCCGACAAAATAAACATGTTCGAAACAGTGTCCTGATACCAGCTACCCAACCGTGCTACCGACTGGGCTTGACGTAATATGGCCTCACTTTGGCGCTGACCTTCCTCGGCTTGTAATCGTCGTGCATTCTGCAGATGAAATGACAGAGCAAAAGCGATATCACCGGCCACTTCTTCGCAGAGCGCAATATTCTCTGCATCAAAGGCACCCAGCTCCTCGGAGTACAAAGCCAACACCCCCCATGAATCTCCTCCAACCAAGATAGGCAGGCTAATGCTCGCTCGAAACCCCATGTGCTCTGCGCGCACACGCCACGGTGACATGCTGGGTTCGCGCTGGAGGTCATTACATACCTCCGTGCGCTGTCCGATCACTGCCCGGGCCGAAGGCCCCTGACCTTGCGCCGAGGCATCCAGCACAATCTCGAGTTTGTTCAAGTAATCGCCCGTAACACCGGCAGAAGCCACGGGAATAATACGTTTGGCCTTCTCATCCACCTGCCCTATCCACGCCATGCGAAATCTTCCCCGTTCCACGGCGAGGGAGCAGGCATTTTCCAGCACAAGCTGAGGATCCTTTTTCATGCGTAAAACGCTGTGATTAATGCCGCTTTGCAGGGCATACATGCGCGCCAACTTTTGACTATGCGCCTCCTTTATACGCAGGGCACGAATCAGCTGCAGATACTTACGCTGCATCTGGACCATATTGTCCATGACAACACCCAGCTCGTCATAAACTAATTCCGGGCTCAACGGAGAAGTGTCGCCATTGGCTAACGCCCGTGAAGTTTCCTGGATACGCCTAAGCCCATACCGCATCCGCTGTATCAAGGTCAGACTAAAAAATACACCGAGGAGAACGGCCAAACCCGCCAATATCAACAGACTACTTTGATGCGTTACAGAACGACGTGCCGCTTGCCTATAGAAATTACCCACCTGGTTGACTTCATAATCCCTCAAGTTATCCAAAGCGGCCTGCGCCTGGGCGCACGTAGCTTCCAGCGGACCGTGCAAGCGCATCGCCTCATTCATGTTGACTTGCCCAGAACTGAGATGAGCTACCACCAAGGCCAAACCAGCGACACATTGTTTGTGCAATAGCTGTGCTTGCTGCACCCAGCGCTGTCCCGCACTCTCCTGTGGCAAGGTCTGAAAATGATCCCATTCACTTTCAATATGTTTCATCAATGCCGTATGGCGCTGCAGAGCCAGCTGGGCTGATGCTGGGGGTACTCCCTGATGTTCGAGTGCACCCTGATAGCTATCTATAACTTGGCGATGAGCCAGCTCAAAATGTCGGGAAATATCCGCTAAACTGGCAACCCTCTGCTGGTAGGTGGTGTTGGCCCAAAAAAGGTCATCACCCATTGCATGCAGCCCCTGCCAGCCTAAAAAGATCGCCATGAAAAACATGCTGACGATGGCAAACACAAAAAGACCTAATTTTTGTGCCAATGTGCTGCGCATCTTGGGCCAGGGCGGTTTACGAACCATCATTTTTGCGGTCATGTCTCCCCCATGAATAACTCGATCTGCTTTACAACTAACGATAACCCTACCTTTCCCTGGTCAAGTAAAATCAAAACAATTCTATGCGCTTTGATCCTCCAGCTTGCTTCTGGTTAGCGCTGCCTCCCAAGGCATCACCTGCCATTGCACGATGCGTTTCTCGTTGACTCTCCATGGCATAGCCTTCAAATAGGCGATCTAACTGTTTCGTAACATTCTCTAGAGCAATCGGCTTAACCAGCGCATCAGGTAACTGTCCTGCCAGGGTCTGCAAATGCTCATCAAGGCATGTTAACGAACTGGTCACATGTTCCATCTGCTGGCGTGTGATGTCCTGAAACTGCAGTTCCCCCAGCATGGACATCACCAGGCGATGCACCTCGGTAGAACCATGATCAAGACTCTTGGTAAACTCAATAACGTAGTTGGCCAAACGATGAAAATCCTGACCTGTGGCCTGCAACTGATCAGCAATGATTTTAAATTCCTGCACCTGATGCTCGGCATCATTAAGTCCCATGCGTTCACTGAGTTCCATGCGAATGGATGAGCCTACGTG
>JABEVH010000117.1 GCA_013043915.1 Pseudomonadales bacterium | reverse complement strand
TGAAGTCTTGAATTATGGTCTGAGCGAGGTATTATGCTCGGGCCAATGATTGTTTCATTTTGATGACAGCCGATGGCGCCCATGGGGGATGGCGTGTTCAAATCAAGTTCCATCCCTGATGTTGACTAGACCCCTAAGGATGACTTTCATGAATCTGAAGAGACTTAACCTGGCTATGGCATTGCTGATCGGGAGTCCCTGTATATTTGCGCAAGGGACTGACCTGAGTTCGATGCTGGCAGCCTCAGGGATAGATGCCAGTGGTTATATTCAGAGCAGTTATACCCACTATGATGTCAATAAACCAGCCACTCTGGACTCGTTTAACAGTGGCTCAGCGTCCACGTTTGATATTCAGCAGGCTGCAATTTCGATATCCAAACTTCCTACGGAAGGTGTCGGCGGACTGGTTAATATTATAAGTGGCAGTAATGCCGATGATATCCATGCGGCACCCTACACCAATAATAAAAACGGTTTTGACCTAACTCAGGCGTATGGCCAGTACCGTCAGGGTATCTGGACGGTCATGGCCGGTAAGTTCATTAGCCTCAATGATGCAGAATCCATTGATGCTACCCAGAATGCCAATATCTCGCACTCCATTGCATTTTTTCACGCCACACCATTGACTGTGACCGGTGTTCGGCTGGTTGTGCAGCCGCTATCAACCTTGACGTTGTACCTGGGCAGCAATAACGGCTGGAATCAGCAGCAGACTACTACCGTATCCAAAACGACGGAAATGGGTCTGACCTGGATTCCATGTTCACCGGTAACCTGGAGAGCCAGTTACTATAGTGGTGACTATGTGCCGAGTCAGGACGGTATGGGTGCAACCTCAACTTCACCGGCAAGGCGCAGTGTGGCTGATACGGTGATTGGTGTTGCCATTAATCAGCAATTCAGCGTCAAGTTGAGTGCTGATAGCGCACGCCAGGACCATGCTTTTCAGAATGGTCAGGATGCACAGTGGAGTGATGTAGCAGGTTATGCAACTTACCTGTTTACCTCGCAGTGGTCGGCCAGTCTGCGTTACGAAGATTTCAATGATCAGAATGGTTATCGTCTGGGATATGGCGATGGTCATACCAAGTCTACGACGCTGAGTGTGGCTTACCATCCTTTGAAATCCTTACAGTTGCGTGGTGAATTACGTCAGGATAAAACACCAACAACTTTCGACTCGGGTAGCGGCATGAAAGACACGCAAAATTTTGCCGGTCTGGATGCTATTTACTCATTCTGAGTCATAGGCCTGAGGAACTCATCCCCAGGCCTGCCCCAAAATTTATTGAAGTATGTCAACCCTTGTTCACGCTGTCGTTATTTCTCATGAGGCCGTTGTTAAAACGGGAAAATCAACGTGAACAAGGGGTGATTTATGCGAGCGCACTGGCAAAAAGGTATAGGTTTTGGGCTATTTTTGGGGCTGGCCGCCTGCGGGGGAGGGGGTAGTACCAGCAGTACATCAGCCCTGGGTAATGCCAATGTGGCATTGACGGATGGGCCCGGGGCTTACAGCCATGTTTGGGTCACGCTAAACCGTATCGCATTTCACACAAACCCCAATGCTGTCTGGAACCCCCAGGATGCTGGTTGGATCAGTTTTTCCTTGCCTGCTCCTGTGACGGTTGATCTGGCGGCGCTAAATAACGGTGTCTTGAGTACAAGTTCAGGTGGAACCTTGGCGCAGTTGTTTCAGGGGCTATCTTTACCTGCGGGCACCTATCGCCAGGTACGCTTTTTCTTTGATGGTGCTGGCTCTGCATTGGATAGTTCAGCTCAGGCTTTCAAGGACACGAATGGCAATGCCTTGACCTGGAATGACCAAGTGGAACGTCTGACGTCGAGCACGGGCCCAGCTACAGAGTATCCCCTGGAAATTCCTTTCCCGACGCAGGGCATACAGCTTAACGGTACTTTTCAAATTAATACCGGTTCGAGCCTAAACTTGGCAATCGATTTTGATTTAAATAAATCATTGGTTCCCTTCAAGCATGCCGGCATGCGGGCTTATACCATGAACCCGGTGTTGCACTATTTTGATTTAAGTCAGGTGGGGGCTATCAACGGAAAAGTGGATGCGACCCAACTATGCTCTCGATCTGCCAATGGCGCTGCACTGATGACATCAAACTGCGCCTATAACCTAGTGGTAAAGGCAGAGGCTGTAGTCAATGATCCTGCGACAGGCATACAGCGCTTCGCTTCTTTGCGTACGACGAGTGTAAGACCTGATGGAACGTTTACACTGTATCCCTTGGCGGTAAATGACATCAATGGCAACCCGATTGACTACCATGTGCTTGTGCGAGGGCGCAATATGCAGACCTTGGTGATCAAGCACGTTCCGGTCACGGTGGGGACGTCACCCACGAGTGGTGCGACACTCTTGCCGGCAACGGGCGTGTTGCCTGTGACTGCCATGATGGGCACGGGTTATAGCGCGCAGCTAAATGCCGCATTAACACCGCTGTCTTCAGGCTACATGGTGTTCATGCAAACCGATACCAGTGAGTCGTATCCTTATTCGGTGCGGTATGCTGTGACCGATCCATTTAGCGGTCTGCTTTATGATCCTGAGCCTTTAGAACATGATGGGTTGTTGACCACGGTATACTCGACCAGTCCACTAAGTTTTACCCCTGCAACTATTAAAGAAGGTAGCGGAAACTACTCTGTAGGTGTCAATGACTTCGGCGGCTATACCATGTCGTCTGCGCTGACCTCGGTTTTAGCTCCCTCAGGATCGCCAAGCACGACGTTCACTTACACGGCCCCCAGCCTGGCTAGCAACCTGGTTGCAGGAACACTGTCGGGAACGATAACCGTGTCAGCAGCCAGCCTCGCGGCATATGATCATGTGCAATGGGTATTGTCACGCGGAGCAAGTGTGATGACGGCGCAGGATCTTAGTTCACAGCTGGCAGGTAATACTTCAGGCAGCATCGCCTATACCCAGTCTTCCTTGCCTGCAGGTAGCGCGACTCAGTCAGATCCGGCAGCCTATTACTATGCCTACTTGCGTGTGTGGAATAGCAACAACCCATGGGCGATACGCATCGTGCCGCTTAATGGTTATGCTGATATGAGGACAAATGCCACAGCGAAGCTCAACGGTAGTCTTTAACATAGAGGCGGTAATCAGGCCGATGTAGGGGGACTTTCTCCCGCATCGGCCTGTTTTCATAGAAATGTTACTCGCTTTGCATTGACACGAGAGGGGCGACGGATAGACCATGCCGCGCTAGGTAGTTTGTCTGATCGGAGAGCGTTGCCATGTGGAAGTGTATGCGTAATGGGATTATGTTGGCTGCAACGCTGGGTTTGCTCCAGGGTTGTGGGGGGGGAACGAAC
Organism: Pseudomonadales bacterium; assembly: GCA_013043915.1. GTDB lineage: Bacteria > Pseudomonadota > Gammaproteobacteria > Pseudomonadales > Moraxellaceae > JABEVH01. The sequence continues at coordinate 3,613 of JABEVH010000117.1, read as the reverse complement.
ACCGGCCCGGCCAATATTAACTTGGCTGTCTCTGCTGGACCTTCCAGTGATTATAGCCATGTATGGATCACGGTGACAGGTTTGGCTTACACCCAAATGGCCAGTGAAGTTTATAGTCCGACCGATACGAACTGGATCAATGTCTCGTTGCCACAACCTTTAACCATTGATTTGACGGCTCTGGATAACGGCACACTGAATAATTTGTTCAGTAACTTGAATCTGCCTTCAGCGAACTACGGACAGGTACGCCTATTTGTGGCGGGTGTTGATAGCAGTCAGGCACTACAACCCTCAGCAGCGATGTTGTCGGATGGCAATGGTAAGCCGCTGCAGTGGAATAACCAGATTGAGTACATAAGCGCTGGGACAAAATATGAAGCTCCTCTGGAGGTATCTGTACCGCAGCTAGGTCTGTTCAACGATACGCTTGAAGGGCTGGGTTCCGGGGCTAACTATACCTATGTGCTCAGCTTTAACCTGGATCATTCGATTGTTCCTTTTGTGCAGCCTAATGTGCCTGGAGGCTTGGGCTTTACCATGGGTTCTCAGATTGCCTTGAATGTGTTGCAAAATTCAGGTGCTATTCAGGGACAGCTTGATACCACCAAACTTTGCCAGCCAGGAGGAACAACGACGGGATGTGCAAGTCATGTGGTAGCGATGGCTGAATTGGAACATATAGATTCTAATGGGCATGTTGCCTATTTCAGTGTAGAAAATACCGCAGTAGATCCCGTGACCGGTCGTTTTGATCTGTTTCCTTTAAATTCTTCTGCCTACGCGGGTAATTATGAAGTGGTCATTCGTGGCCAGAACATGCAGACCCTGCTGATTGATAACGTTCCCGTGGCCGCTGATGCTTCTCCCAGTACCCTGATGATTGGCAACACACTTGGGGGGAACTTGCCGACGGCATTATCGACATCTGTCCTGCCGGTTAATATAACCAATAGCTATACGGCACAGGCAGCCGCCTCTTTAAGCACGGTTTCTCCCGTGGGTTCAGGGGCCGGATATTTTGCGTTCATGCAAACCTCGACCATTTTTTATATTCCGATGGAGATACAGTGGTCACCCACCGATCCTTATACGGGATTGCTGACAGTGCCCAGTACTTTGCAGAACAGCAATTTGCATGAGGGCTTTTATAACTACAATACAGCCCCTAGCTGGTATGCAGATGCAGCTCCATCAGAAGGTAGCGGAGCCTACTCTGTTTTCAGCAGTGGCTGGAATGACAATACCACAGGCTTGGCAACCATTATCAATTCCAGCACAGCTGCTAGTTTTACCCCACCGGCACCTATGCCCATGCCAAATCTGCTGGATGCTACAGTGACGGCAAAATTTTCGGTGACCAATACCTCAGGCTATGACCGCGGACAGTTGGTATTCATGGGCTTAATGGGCATTGCCAACAGTGTAGATATCAGCGGCCTGCTAGGGGGGACGGGCGGGTCAAGTACCTGCCAACGCTCCACCATGACCTGTACGGCCACCCTGCTTGCGGGTAACGGTACGCTACTGGCGCCTGGGGCAGTTTACTATGCCTACTTGCGCTTATGGCACAGTAATAGTTCAGCATTCCCCACGTTGCTGGAGGAGGACAGTAAGGGTAATGCTTATTACCCAGTTAATCTGAGCAATGGTGGAAGTAAGCTGACACTATCGGTGACCATTCCGTAAAAATCACCATGGTAACGCGGGTTTTTACGCAGAGAGGGAGTGCTATCATAAAACTGTCATGATTTCTGGAGGATGATCCACCACGATGGAGCCCCTTTTATGTATTTGGGGTAGTTGGTGGGTTCATCCTCGGTTATCCCGGGGTGTAGCCTGAGTTGGGCGTGGGCTCAACCATTCCGGGGCTAGGCCCCAGGGAGATATAAGGCATGCAGTTGTCGGAGATTCTTAGCTATCGTTTGTTGCGTTTTTTAGGTAAAGGGACTCCGGAAAGTCTTTTTCTGCGCCATCCCATGCTGGAGTCCCTAAAAGGCTCCGAAGATGGAGTAGTCGCTGACGATCTGGCCGCCCGACTGCGCCAGGCTGCCTTGGCAAGCCATGAGGAGCTTTATAAACGCTACCGAACACATGAGGAAGGGCTTAGCGAATCTCAAGCGGCGCGCGTTCGCGAACGCAATGGCCTTAATGACGTTCAGCATGAAAAGCCCATGGCCTGGTGGGTGCATTTATGGATTTGTTACCGCAACCCCTTCAGTCTCCTTCTTACAACCCTGGCCTTGGTCTCCTGGTATACCGGTGACCCGACCGGGACCATTGTTATTTCATCCATGATTGTTTTAGCCACCTTCATGCGTTTTATTCAGGAAGGGCGCTCCAACCGGGCAGCGGAAGCCCTCAAGGCTATGGTGTCCAATACGGCAACCGTGCTGCGCCGTGACCCTGCACGTGAAGTTGAGGATACCGCCAAAAAATATTTTGGCGTGACGTTACATCCGGGAGAACCGCGCTGGGTTGAACTGGCCATGCGTGAACTGGTTATTGGCGACATCATCAAACTTTCTGCGGGAGATATGGTCCCTGCTGATGTGCGCTTGCTGACCACCAAAGATTTATTCGTGGCCCAGGCTGCGTTGACCGGTGAGTCCCTGCCTGTTGAAAAATATGCTGAAAGCCAGCATCCGGAGGAAAGCAACCCTCTGGAGCTTGATACCCTGGGCTTTATGGGTACCAATATAGTTTCTGGGTCAGCGACAGCGCTGGTGGTGGGCACAGGCGGGCGCACCTACTTTGGGTCGCTGGCAGAGCACGTGATGACGCAGGACCGCGCTTTGACCTCTTTTCAGAAGGGGGTCAATAAGGTCAGCTGGTTGCTGATACGTTTCATGGTGGTGATGACCCCCATTGTTTTTGTGCTCAATGGCCTGACCAAACATGACTGGCAGGATGCTGCCTTGTTTGCCTTGTCCATTGCTGTGGGTCTGACACCCGAGATGTTGCCCATGATCGTGACATCGACCCTGGCCAAGGGGGCGGTATTCCTGTCACGCAAGAAGGTCATTGTCAAACGTCTTGATGCTATTCAGAACTTTGGTGCCATGAATATCCTGTGTACCGATAAAACCGGTACCCTGACACAAGACAAGATATTTCTTGAACGTCACGCCAATACCGAGGGAGAGCAATCAACCCGTGTGCTTGAACTGGCTTATTTGAACAGTTACTACCAGACGGGGCTGAAAAATCTACTGGATGTGGCGGTGCTTGAACATGCAGATCTGGCACGCGATGCAAAGCTGACCGAGCGCTACCACAAACTGGATGAGATCCCCTTCGATTTTAACCGACGACGCATGTCTGTTGTGGTACAGGGTGAAGAAGGCCCCTTGTTAATCTGCAAGGGTGCCGTAGAAGAGATGTTGTCGGTTTCCCGCTATATACGGGAAGGCGATAGCGTCAATCTGTTAGAGGGAGAGGCATTGGCAGGCATACGCCATGCGACAGAACATCTGAATCGTGAGGGCTTGCGGGTCGTTGCCGTAGCCAGTCGTGTATTTTCAGCAGGTCGGGAAGCTTATGTGCTGGCCGATGAATCCGAAATGATTCTTGAGGGTTATATCGCTTTTCTGGATCCTCCCAAGGAGACGAC
>JABEVH010000116.1 GCA_013043915.1 Pseudomonadales bacterium | reverse complement strand
GTTGATTGATCCCCTTGTTGACGCAGGGGGGTCAGACTATTTTAAGACCGGCCGATCAAATTACCTTGTTTTCCTCCGCGAAGCGGCTCCGTCCAACAACTCAATCTGGCATAATCCCATACTAGGATAACTTTGCCGTTCATAACGAGGAATTGCTGCGATGCAGGTCACACCTTCGCTACTTGAGGGGCTAAACCCTGATCAACGGCATGCTGTTACGTCCGATGCACCACAATTACTGGTTCTTGCTGGTGCTGGATCAGGCAAGACCCGTGTGCTGACCCATAGAATTGTCTGGTTTTGTCAGGAATTTCAGCTTTCACCACAAAGTTTTCTGGCCGTGACTTTTACTAATAAGGCGGCAGCCGAGATGCGTCAGCGTTTGGAAGTGCTGCTGGGTGCGCGCGCGCAAGGTTTATGGGTAGGCACTTTTCACGGCCTGGCACATCGACTGTTAAGGCGACATGCACAAGAGGCCAGCCTTCCAGCTACTTTCCAGATTTTGGATGCTGATGATCAAACTCGCTTGATCAAGCGATTAGCTCGGGAACAGGGTCTGGATGAAAATGCCTGGCCAGCTCGTCAGATGGTCTATTTCATTAATCATGAGAAGGAAGAGGGGCGGCGCGCGCGCCCTTCGGATGTTATTCATGATCCCTATGAGCGCACCATGCAGCAGGTTTATAGCCAGTATGAGGAGCATTGTCAGCGTACGGGTATGATTGACTTTGCTGAGATTTTATTGCGTTGTGTGGAATTGTTACGACATAACTCACCATTGCGGGCGCATTACCAGCAACGTTTTCGTCAGGTGCTCGTCGATGAATTTCAGGATAGCAATGATGTTCAGTACCAGTGGCTAAAGCTCCTAACAGGTGAAGGATGCCAATTCACCGTCGTAGGTGATGACGATCAGAGTATTTATGGCTGGCGTGGTGCTCGCATTGGCCATATCCGTAATTTTCAGCAAGACTATCCTGAAGCTGATGTCATCAGGCTGGAACAGAATTATCGCTCTACGGGAACGATTTTGGCCGCAGCTAACGCAGTAATTTCCCATAATAAAGATCGCTTGGGCAAAGAATTGTGGACCCAGGGTGAACCTGGTGAGGTGCTAAAGCTCTATACGGCTTTCAATGATCTTGATGAGGCGCACTACATCGCCCATGAGATGACACGTTTGGCGGCTAAGGGACGAACTTATCGCCATCTGGCCGTGTTGTACCGCTCTAACGCCCAGTCACGAATTCTGGAAGAGGCCCTGATTCGGGCGCATATTCCCTACCATATTCATGGGGGCTTGCGTTTCTTTGACCGTGCTGAGGTGCGAAATGCCATGGCATATATGCGTCAGCTGGCCAATCGCGATGATGATGCTGCGTTCGAGCGCATTGTTAATGTTCCTACACGAGGTCTGGGTGAACGAACTCTCGAGTTGCTGCGTGAGCAGGCAAGGTTAAACAAGCTGTCATTATGGGCAACAGCAGGGCACGTGCTGAACCAGGGGTTGTTACCCGCGCGTGCAGCTGCTTGCCTGATGTCATACCGCCAATTGATTGAGGAGCTTGCTCAGGTCGTTGAACCTTTGCCTTTGCATGAGCAACTCGAACATGTGATCCACCACAGTGGCCTCTATCGCTACCATGAGCAGGAAAAAGGGGAGAAGGGCCAGGCCAGGATAGAGAACTTGCGTGAGCTGGTGGGTGCTGCACGTGAGTTTGCATGGGATGAAGCTGATGAAGACGCTGCTCCCTCAGCCTTGGCTGCATTTATTGATCATGCATCCCTGGAAGCAGGCGAAGCTGCGGCGGGCGAACATGATGATGCTGTGCAACTAATGACCTTGCATGCTGCCAAGGGATTGGAGTTTGATGTCGTATTTCTGGCCGGGCTGGAAGAAGGGCTGTTCCCGCACGAGATGTCGCTGGAGAGTAATAACCTCGAAGAAGAGCGCCGCTTATGTTACGTCGGCATGACTCGCGCCAGACAGTGCTTATATTTGACCCATGCTGAGATTCGACGTTTGTATGGTCAGGAGAAGTCTACGATTCCCTCGCGTTTTTTGCGTGAAATTCCGCAGGAATTGCTACAAAACGTGCGGATGACACAGCAGGAAGTTCCTTCAACCCAGGCGGGGTCATCCGGTTCTGCCATGTTAGGGCAAAGGGTGCGACATCCACGGTGGGGAGAAGGTGTCATTCTGGCTTATGAAGGTAGCGGTCCCCAGGCCAGGGTTCAGGTCAATTTTGCGGATTTGGGCGCCAAATGGCTGATAGCCCAATATGCTCGCCTGGAGCCTTGTTAGGAACAGTATCACTATGACCTGTGACGGCAACTCGCAAGTTGACAATCGCTTTGATTCCCCTGCCCTGTTGTAGCTGTTCGCTGCCAACTTGCATGCCAACAGGTGTGGGATGGGATAGCCTATATACTGGCCATCCCTATCCCGATTCACTATCTGTCCAGTCGCAAGCATATATCCGCTAAAACCAGCTACGGCCCTACCAGGCCATGCAGATTTATAGACTTAACTTAAATGCCCGCAAGTCCCTGCATGCTGACTCCGGTGACGGTATGCATGAGGGCTGGGTTGCCGACCTGAGTCAGCGAACCGTCAGTGGCTATGCTATAGGCGATAACTTCGTCATTGGCCAGATAGGCCGTATAAAGGAATTTGCTATCGAGGCTCACCCATGAATCACCCGACACTTTAAGCGCTGGCTTGTTAAGTTACATAAGATGGCGGTAACTTGTTGATTGATAAAATATTACATACAAACTTGCGCGGGCATGACCACGTGCTGCACAGTCATTTTTATCCGCCCGGGCTACGATGTAACACGCTCCCTGCGTATCAGCTCATGCGACTGCCGATAGGGCTGAACTTCAGTACATGGAGACGGACATGGTATCTACTCACTGCAGAGGATGGTGGCGATGTTGCCACTTGAGTAGTCGTAAGCCCTTGCCAGTTTCTAACAGGCATGAAAAAATATTTTCATGTGGGGGTTGGGCTCTCAGTGTAGGCATGAGGAAAGGCGGTTTTTAGAAAGGGTAAGCAGGATTTTTCCAATCTGCTGAGTAAACACGAACAATAGATGCACAGATTCTGCTGGCTGCTGTTAAAATGCCGCTCTTTGGGTTTGGGACCGTGGTATGTTCAGCAGTCAGGAACTCAATGCACTGATTATCAGTTTTGGCCAGTCTGAGCGTACGGCTGGTTTGAAGATATTCAGGCATGGTGATTTACGTATAGATCAGAGGGAAGATGCGGACAACGAAGTCTCGTGGACTGCCGAAGTCACGAGCGGACGAACGTCTCTCTACCGTCTCACCGTCAACCTGCGCCGTGAGGGCCGTCGTGCTGTCTTAAAATCTACCTGCAGCTGTGCCATGGATCGTTGTGTCCATGTGGCTGCGGTTCTTTGGGGAATTCTGTCCGATCGTCGTGATGAAGAGAACTGGGAACGAGAGCAGGGTCTGGATCAGGATTTTCCTGACACGGTAGTCCCTCCCTTGCCTCCCATACGATTGCCTGCACCCCTACAGACCTGGATATCAGCTCTGGACAAGGCGACCGTACCGCACACAAGACTGGCATATCGTCTTATCGATATGAGCCATGCACATCTGCCACCGGCAATATGGCGAGTAACCTGTGAAGAGTCGCCGGACGGCAGAAGGATTCATGGCCAAGCCCTGGCGGATGCCGACCTTAACGAACTGCTTGATCCTGTGGATCAGCGCATTGATGCCTTGTTACGTACGCAAACCCGCCATAATCGTGGTTTCATTCTTCAAGGGCCATTGGTGCATGAGTTGCTGGAAGAGTTGCTGGCCAGTGAACGTTTTTACTATGGGCTTGAGGGTAGTCTTCTGTTGGTACGGACTAAGCCTCGTGCCTCGACTATTGTCTGGCAGCTGGTTGGTGAGCAGTGGGGGTTTGGCATTGCCAATCAGCAACCCACGGACAAATTACTCCCTTGTTTTCCCGCGCTGCTGCTTGATAGTCATTCAGGCTCGGTGACTCCCCTGACGTTTGATATGCCAGACACGCTGGCACAGCACCTGCTTCAGGCTCCGTTACAGGATGAGGAAGCCCTGACGGAGACGTTGCCCCTGATGCGTCCCAAACTAGAAGTCTGGGGCATCGTAACACCGTTGGCATTGGTCAATCGTGATTATATTCAGGGAGATAAGCCTCAGCCCTTGTTACGTTTTTTCAAGCACAGTGAATCGCCATCACAAGTAGCCTTGCAGCGTGAATATCTTTTGGCAAGTCTGAAGTTTGCCTATGCCGGGTACGAAGTTTCGGCGTTACCCTTTGAGTCACGCTCTTATCTGCGACTTCCTGACAAGCGAGTGATTATCGAGCGGGCACGAGCCGTTGAACAACAGATGCTAGCGCGGCTAGCTCCTTTGCAGCCTATGTACCGTGTACTGGGTTGGCAGTGTCCAGATAGCATCAGTCATTTGCTTGGATTACGCCACGATGATGCAAGCCATTGGCTGCCTGTCCTAAATCTTATTCCCATGTTGCAAAGTCAGGGCTGGAATATTGAGTTTGCGGAAGATTTTCCCTGGACGTGGTCGGATATAGAAGCAGACGCCTTGGTAGGTCGAATCGAAGATGATGATGAAGCTGGCTGGTTTGGCATGTCTTTGTCTGTTGAAATCGAGGGTGAACGTGTAGCCTTGATCCCTTTATTGCTGGAGACCCTGGAAAGCCTTTCGGCTGACAATGTCAGGCGCATGATGGAAGATGGGGGACATGAAGATGCCTTCCTGACGGTCATCCATCAGGGCCAGTTACTACGCTTGCCCTTGCAACGAATGCGGCCTTTGTTATCCATGCTACTTGAGATTTTCGATCGCCAACCTGATGTCGAGGTCGATACATCAGGCCGTTTGCGCCTTTCTCGTCTTGATGCCGCTGAATTTGTAGTCAGGGTGGGTGACCGGTGGCAGGGGGCAGATATCTTGCGTCGCCTCGGTGCGCAACTAGCTGGCTTTGATGGCCTGGAAACCATCCCTATCCCTGACACGTTGCAGGCTGAGCTACGACATTATCAGCAGGAAGGTTTAAATTGGCTGCAGTTTCTGGCTGCCCATCAGCTTAGCGGTATTTTGGCGGATGACATGGGTTTGGGTAAAACGGTGCAGACCATAGCGCATATATGCGTCGAAAAGGCTGCAGGTAGACTACAGCAACCTACCCTGATCGTTTGCCCCAAAAGCGTGTTGCCAAACTGGCGCCAGGAGCTAGCTCGTTTCGCGCCAACACTTAGTTTGTTAAGCCTTGAAGGCCAGCACCGTGAGGCTGCGCTCGCTTCGTTACAGGACAAGGATATTATCCTGACCAGCTATTCGCTGCTGACCCGTGATATTGAGACCCTGGCTCATCAGGCCTTTAGCCTGCTGATCTGTGATGAAGCTCAGCAGCTCAAAAATCATAAGACACAAACTGCCAGAGCTATGCGCCGTTTGCAAGCAGGTCAGACCATCGCCTTGACCGGAACGCCCATGGAAAATCACTTGGGTGAACTCTGGGCGCTTTTTGATTTGCTACTGCCAGGGTTCCTCGGACAAGAAGCTCATTTTCGTAAGTTAGTCCGTAACCCGGTAGAGAAACTTGGCGATCATGTGGTCGCGCAACGCTTATCTAAGCGAATTAAACCTCTGATGTTGCGACGAACGAAGGAACAGGTGGCGCGCGAACTTCCTCCTAAAACTGAGATCGTACAGCATGTCATCATTCAGGATGAACAGCGCGATCTTTACGAAGTTGTACGAGCCAGCATGGACAGCCGAGTTAGGCAGGTGGTAGCCCAGAAGGGGTTGGCGCGATCTAATATTGAAATTCTGGAAGCATTGCTCAAATTACGACAGGTGTGCTGTGACCCCCGTTTGTTACGTGAGTATTCTCAGCGTCATGTAGCCAAGTCAGCCAAGTTGGCCTACCTCATGGAGGTTTTACCCGCGCTGATTGAGGATGGCCGCCGTATCTTGCTGTTCTCTCAATTTACCAGCATGCTGAGCTTGATTGCGCAGGAACTGGATGATGCAAAAATCACCTATGTGACCTTGACGGGCAGTACGACGGATCGTGAAACTCCAGTCAAACGATTTCAGGCTGGGGAAGTTCCCCTGTTTTTATTGAGCCTAAAAGCCGGTGGAGTTGGGCTTAATCTCACCGCCGCCGATACGGTCTTTATTTATGACCCCTGGTGGAACCCGGCTGTGGAGAACCAGGCCGCTGATCGTGCCTACCGTATAGGGCAGGATAAACCGGTATTTGTCTACAAACTGGTTTGTGAAGGCACGGTAGAAGAACGCATCATTGCTTTGCAGCAGCGCAAATCCGCGCTCGCCTCAGGCATCTATGGCGAGGAAGCGCATCTGGAGCAGGGGCTGAGTGCCGAGGATATCGAGGAACTGTTTAAACCCCTGCAGGCTATCGCTGACTGAACTTGACTATGCATTATGGCTGCGGCGCAGGTGCCATATTAGGGTTATTGTACGGCCCGCGTTGTTCACGCTGATCATGCATCTGTTTAAGATGTTGTTTGCAGCCGTCAGAGAGATTGGCGCGATTCTGACGAATACACGCGATAATACGGCCACCTCCTGGAGGGACGTTTTGACAAAATCTGGCCACATCAGCCTGACAAGGCCGGACGGGATTAACTGTCCCGTAGGTCTGCTGAGGCAGGCTATCGGCGTTAGCGTAGACAGAAAAGGCTAAGGTAAAGCAACCAAGGGTCGTCATACGGAACATGAGGTTTACCTCAGAATTAAAGTAACCAGAGTGTAGTATAACCCTTACCAAGTACATCGCCTCCTCCTGCTATACTAAGTCCATCTGATGTACACAGGTCTATCTTCATGGCTTACCCTGATACTCGTGCTTTGGAAGACCGCTACGGTGCTCATAATTACGCCCCCATGGATGTGACTTTAGTGCATGGAGAAGGGGTTCACGTCTGGGATGATGAAGGTCGCTGTCTGCTTGACCTGATGAGTGCTTATTCAGCGGTTAGCCACGGTCATTGTCACCCAAGACTGGTGCATGTGGCTCAGGAACAGATGGCGCGACTATGTGTGACATCACGTGCTTACCACAATGAATGGCTGGGACCGTTTCTGGAGCGTGCCTGTACCTTGACCGGCATGGATCGAGCCCTGCCGATGAACAGTGGCGCTGAAGCGGTTGAAACTGCAATCAAAGCAGCACGTAAGTGGGCCTATCGACATAAGGGAATAGCCGCTGATCAAGCGCAGATTATCGTCATGGATGGTAATTTCCATGGTCGCACGACGACCATAGTGTCATTCTCCAGCGAATGGGCATACCGAGATGGGTTTGGTCCGTTGACACCCGGTTTTGTCAGTGTAGCTTACGGTGATATCCAGGCTCTACGTCAGGCTATGGGCCCCAATACAGCCGCCGTTTTGCTTGAACCCATGCAGGGAGAGGCGGGTATACGTTTGCCTCCGACCGGATGGCTGCACGAGGTTGAGGCGCTGTGTCGCCAGCACAACGTGTTGTTCTTGGCTGATGAGATTCAAACTGGCTTGGGGCGCACGGGACGGATTCTGGCTTGTGAACATGAAGGTGTACGGCCTGATGGTCTGATGCTGGGCAAGGCCTTGGGCGGGGGACTGTTGCCGGTTTCAATGTTCCTGGCGCGCGACGATCTTATGGAGGTATTTGGTCCGGGTGATCATGGCAGCACCTTTGGTGGTAATCCTCTGGCAGCCAGGGTTGGGTTGGAAGCTTTGAATGTCATGGTGGAGGAAAACCTCCCTATCAATGCATCGCGTCAGGGGGGGCGCTTACTCGATGCTTTGCGGCGATTGCGGCATCCGGCTTTGAAAGAGGTGCGAGGGGTGGGTC
>JABEVH010000115.1 GCA_013043915.1 Pseudomonadales bacterium | reverse complement strand
TCAGGAGTCGAAGGCTGAATGCCTTCATCAGAACTCGGATATATGGCAGCAATCGAACCTTGTTGAACATCATGAAAAGAAATCTTGGCAAAACGGGGGGCGACCATATATGAGTTTTTACGCACATACTGATACTATACAACTGTTCAGTAATTTAGGAACCCACCGCTGTGACAGAAACGCGCGCCCCGTTGTTATTAAGCACCACCCTCATGTTTACCGTGACCACCCTGGTAACCCTGATTGGCGTTCCTTGGTATGGATTAGTTCATGGTTTTGCGAGCAGTGATCTTGCCTTCATGCTCTTTTTTATCGCTGCTAATGGCTTGGGCATCACAGCCGGTTATCATCGCCTCTGGGCACACCGCAGCTATGAAGCCAGCCGACCGGTGCAGCTGGGGTTACTGATATTCTCAACCATGGCGGTGCAAAACAGTGTGCTGATCTGGGCATCCGGGCATCGTACCCATCATCGCCATGTCGATGATCGCGACCAGGACCCCTATGCGGCAACACGCGGCTTCTGGTTCTCGCATATAGGGTGGATGTTGCGTCAGTATCCCAGCGGCACTCCCAAGTTTGATAATGCCCGCGACTTGCTCAATGACCCTTGGTTACAGTTTCAGCACCGTTATTACCTGCCTCTGGTCGTGCTAACCAACCTGGGATTTCCCTTGGCTGCCGGGTACTTCACGGGTCATATCGTAGCCAGTTTGTTGTTGTCCGGATTTTTACGCTTGGTGATCTGCCACCATGTCACTTTCTTTATCAACTCCCTGGCCCATCGTTGGGGCCATCAACCTTATACCGAGCAGAACACAGCGCGAGACAATGCCATCCTTGCCTGGCTGACCTGGGGTGAGGGTTATCATAATTTTCATCATCTGTTTCAGTACGACTACCGCAATGGCGTCAAGTGGTGGCAATGGGATCCTACCAAATGGCTGATACTGGCCTTATCCTGGGTAGGACTGACCCGCAATCTAAAACACGCATCCGAGTTCGCTATCAAACGCGCACAACTGACTTTACTGTTTAGTCGCACAGAACGTGGTCTGGCTCAAGCCGGGGTGAGTGCAGCGCTGGAGCCCTTGAAACAGCGTATGGCCGCAGAGTATGAAACGTTTATGGCGGCTCTCAATGAATGGACCAGTATCCAGGAAGAGCGCTACCGCGTCACCCGACAGGAACTGCAACAGCATTGGGAACATACACAGTTTCATCAGCGTCTTAGTGACATAGAAATACGGCTCCAACAGCAGTATAAGCGCCTCTTGCTGCTCTCGGCCCGGATTGCCTGAACCTTGGCTACCCTGGAGAGCTTGCGCTTTAACAATGCCTTTCGACGGCTACCGCCTGCATTTTATACCCCGATGGCATGTTCTCCTCTGCCTGATGCCAAGCTGTTGCATATCAATACCTCGGTTGCCCGGTTATTAGGACTGGATGCTTCTGAACTGGAGCGTAACGATCTGGCAGCCATCCTGTCTGGGGCACAAGCATGGCCAGGTACCGAACCCCTAGCCATGGTATATGCCGGACATCAGTTTGGCATCTATAACCCGGAACTTGGTGATGGACGTGGCATGCTGCTAGGGCAGGTACAGACCTCCTCCGGCCTTTGGGATCTACATCTTAAAGGCTCTGGCCGCACCCCCTATTCACGTATGGGCGATGGCCGCGCTGTGTTGCGTTCCAGTTTGCGTGAATACCTGGCCAGCCAAGCCATGCAGGGCCTTGGCATACCCACCAGCCTTGCGCTATGCCTGTTAGGCTCTCAGGCCCCGGTGCAACGTGAACAACGTGAAACGGCTGCCCAGATACTGCGTGTAGCACCCGGACATCTGCGCTTTGGTCATTTTGAGCACTTTTTTTACCGAGGTGAGCATGAGCCACTGGCTCAATTAGCTGACCATGCACTAGAGCACTATCTACCTAAATTGCTAGAGCAAGCTCATCCCTATGAAGCGCTGCTGCATGAAGTGGTGGTACGTACGGCCGACCTGATGGCAGCCTGGCAGTCCGTGGGATTTGCTCATGGTGTCATGAATACTGACAATATGGCCCTGCTCGGGTATACCTTAGATTATGGGCCCTATGCCTTCATGGACAGCTATGAACCTGGGCTCATTAGCAATCATAGTGACGAAGGTGGGCGCTATGCTTTCCATCGTCAGGCTTCTATCGCCTTGTGGAACCTCAATGCCCTGGCTCATGCATTTTCACCGCTGATGAAGCAGCAGGCACTTATCGCGACCCTGCAAGCCTACGAGCCGCGTTTTTTAACGAGCTATCAGCACCGTATGCAAAACAAATTAGGCTTGCAACAGACCTTGCCCGGTGATGAGGTGTTGATCGCTGATCTGCTGCAATGGATGGCGCAATCATCCGTTGATTACAACTGCTTTTTTCGTGCGCTTTGTGATTTTAAAGACTCATCCCCCTGGGCTTACCGTGATGAACTCATCGACCCAGCGGGCTGGGAGCGATGGAGTCAGCGCTATCTGGATCGTTTGAAACTTGAATCGACTGACGTCGATGCGCGTCAGCGTCAGATGCAGACATGCAATCCCAAGTTCGTACTCCGCAACTATCTGGCACAGCGCGCCATCGAAGCCGCTGAACAAGGTGATATGCGTGAAACCGATTTACTTATAAAGCTGCTATCGAGTCCTTTTGATGAGCATCCCGGTCATGATGACTATGCTGCCCCTCCACCGGAATGGGGACGTCACCTAGACATCAGTTGCTCCTCTTAAGTATCGATCTCGATGAACATGGGGCGAAAATATGTCACAAAATCGATAATTTCCTGTTTGGATAACTGGGGAAATATCTGTGTAATGGAGGACCGAGAGCCGCTTTTAATGGTAGAGCTCCCTAAGGCAACGGCTTTACGCGCGATAAAACCCAAGTGCATGATCTGCGTAGGTTCATCGAAAAAATGAAAATGCGCCAGTTCTGAAAACCTCAGCATGGCATCGCGCAAGGGTTGACGCTGCGATTCCACATCACCCTGGTCAACATGATGAAAAATTTTGGCGAAATGATCAGCCAGATCCAAAGGCATGGGGAAACAGACATAGTCCGTATCCTGACCATCCACCTGCACGACCAAACGACGGGCTCGCACAAAATTCACCAGAGGCAGGAGCTCCTCATTGGTTTTTTTATGCAGTGTCTGTTTCACCAGGACATGCACCGTACCTTTGATAATGCCAGCCAGTTTATCGAGAATACGAGCTGCTCGGCTCTCACCTTCCATGTTATGAACCATATTGAGCAACAGGTTCTGTATCACCACATCAGCAAAAGCACTGGCCACCTTGATAAATAAGGCATCCTGAGGAGCTACATCAGCCTGATCAAAATGATTTAGCAGCAAGATAGAATTATTTTGCAGCTCATCACCCGCTGCAAAGGCAAAATACATGGTCACATCAGCACACTCATCTACAAGCTCTGGCGCATTATGCCAGCTCAGCATGACCAAACAAGGGCCATGCTGACCACATAGACCGGCAAATTCATCAAAAATTATGGCTTTAAGGTAATTTCCGGATCACTGAGCAATAACTGATCAAAATAATCAGCCATGCCTTGCAATTCAGCTTGAGTCAAATGCGGTATCATCTTGTTCATAGCGGCATGGGCACCCTTGGCAATAGTGGCCCTTGCCATGCCTGCTGCTTTGCCTAAGATAAATCCAGGCTGCAATGCCGCCACAAACTCATCAAAATAAGAGGTGACCGCCTGATCAACAAACTGTGACATGGCCAAACGCAACTCTTCTCGGTTACTCTCACCACGCCCTGCATCAATCTCAGTAAATACCGTCTCAAAATGAGTACGCAAGCTATCTGGAATCGGTATGGCTATATAGACATCACCATTCCGGTAACGGCGGCGGGCATGCACGTACATAGCCGCCTTCTCCAGTTCGCTATTGGAACGCTTGCTGAGCAACTGGCGTAAAAGCATATGCATCGTGCCACGCAGCACACTGGCAAGTTGTTCCAGTATTCCCGATTTGCTACCCATAGCCTTAACCAAATCCAACAGGATGGTCTTTAACACACTGTCGGTAAATTCCATGGACATTTTGACATACAGATCAGCTTGCGGCTCAGGAGAGTGTTCATCCAGGCGCGCCAGTACGTATTCTAAATCGGTTGCCAGCCCCGGCTCGGCCTTAAAGGCAAAATATGCAGACATCTTGCATCATCCTTGCTTGTTACGAAGGACGCCATTCTCGCAGTTTTGCCTGAAATCGCAAGCCTTCGCTTCATCCTTTCACCCAAGGGCGAGCGAAGCCCTGTCCATACCAACTGGATCTTAGTTATACTCGATGTAGTTCATTAATCGCTTTCTCCAACGTGCGCAACGTCTCCATGATCTCGCCGAAATCAGGATAGCGACCGAATATCATGTTGCGCATCTGCACATAATCTTTTTCCACAGCTACCCATACATGTTCCGAAGGAACCAGCCTGAATGTTCCCGGTTCTGCTTCATCGTACTGCGCCCATCTACGTGAACATCACCTTGCTTTTTGTAAATCCCGCAGGAATGCCGTGGGGAGAAAAGCGAGACGTTGTTGTTTTGATTGCCACAAAAATGGCTTGATCACTGCCTGAACAGCCGGATATTGGCGGGGGCTGTTTCAAAGTTACTGCGAAATGGATTGATATCAATACCTCCACGACGGGTATATCGCGCATAAACACTGAGAGCTTCCGGTTGGCACTGACGCCAGATATCCATATAGATGCTTTCAACACAATGTTCATGAAAATCAGCATGTTGTCTAAATGAAAGCAAGTATGCCAGCAACCCTTCCGCATCTATACAAGCTCCGCGGTAATGCACCAGCACACTCGCCCAGTCCGGCTGCCCTGTGACCGGGCAATTGGACTTAAAAAGATGAGAATACCAAGAGGCTTCCACCCACGTACCTGCTTGGCAAGTCAACAGGGAAGGCTCAGGTGTTGTGGCTACATGCCGAACAGGCAAATGATCCAGGCTATCGCCCTGCAACTTACCTATCTGACCGATAACCGAGTCCTGGGCCATGACCCTTACCTCAACCGGTGATGCCACCACGTGTTGCAAATCATCAGTCACGGTTTTAACCCAATCCTCAGGATTTGCCCACGATTGCTGATGCATGGAGCATAGGTAAAGTTTCAAGGACTTGGATTCAACCATACAAGGCGAATCTGCTGGAATACGGATCTCCACCATAGCCACCACCGGCTTACCGGTGGCATCCAGCCAGGACACTTCATAGGCATTCCAGATATCGACACCCTGGAACGAAAGCTCGTGGCTCAACCCTAACGAAACGCGACCCTCCTCACGGGGCAAGGCCACCAGTAAGGAAGGATCATACGTCGATGGATAGGCACTTACTTGCCCTAAGGGGGTCTTGGCATAAAAACGAGCATCCATGGCATCACCTCATTCACGCAAGCCTGTGCCATCATGCAACAGCTTTAACGCATACCCGTAGAGCAATACAGCCAGCACTGTTAGCACCACCATCGCTTTGGTGATAGGTACATCGCTCACCCCCAGCACACCAAAGCGAAACGCATTGACCATATAAATAATGGGATTTAACAAGGTGACCTGCTGCCAGAATGGCGATAACAAGTGCACCGAATAAAACACCCCTCCTAAGTAGGTCAAGGGAGTCAATACAAAAGTAGGCACGATACTGATGTCATCAAAGCTCTTGGCATAAATGGCGTTGATGAATCCACCTAAAGAAAACATAAAGGCGGTTAACACCACGGTAAAGATCACCACACCGGGGTGGACCAGATGTAAATGGGTAAAAAACAAGGAAAGCAAGGTAACGATCAGCGCCACCATCAAACCCCGTACAACCCCACCAACAACATACCCGGTAAGTATCAGGAAATTACTGACGGGAGCTACTTGAAGTTCCTCAATACTGCGCTGAAACTTGGCACTGTAAAAGCTGGAAACCACATTGGCATAGCTGTTCTGTATCACAGCCATCATGATCAAGCCGGGCACAATGAACTGCATATAATCAAACCCACCCATATGCCCTACCCGGCTACCGACCAAGTTGCCAAAAATGATGAAGTAAAGGCACATGGTAATCGCTGGCGGCAACAGGGTTTGCACCCATATACGCATAAACCGGCGAACTTCCTTGGTCAACAAGGTACTGAAGGCAATCCAACTGGCATAAGCATTCATCAAGCACGTCCTCCTGCTGGCGTCAGGTTACGCTCAACGCGAGCCACAAAGAGCTCCTCTAGCCGGTTGGCTTTATTGCGCAAGCTCATGACCTCTACACCTTGAGCACTGAGACCGATAAAGACATCATTGATGTTTTTATCACGCGGAACGGTAACCTCCAGAGTACGAACGTCCGTCAACTTAAAGGTATAACCCGGCAGTTCAACAGGTGCTGGCAAATCCTGGCGTAAATCCAAAATAAACGTCTCTGCATTCAACGTGGCCAACAGCGACTTCATATCGGTATTTTCAACGATACGACCGTGATCAATGATGGCAATACGCCGGCACAAAGTCTCCGCTTCTTCTAGGTAATGCGTGGTTAGAATGACTGTGGTTCCGGAGCGGTTCAACCGGGTCAAAAACTCCCACATCGAACGACGCAGCTCGATGTCCACGCCCGCGGTAGGTTCATCCAGAATCAAAATGCGCGGTTCATGCACCAAGGCACGAGCGATCATCAAGCGACGCTTCATGCCCCCCGATAGCTGCCGGGCAATCACATGGCGTTTTTCATACAACCCCAAAAGACTGAGGTAATGCTCCGCTCGCCGCACAGCCGTGTGACGGGATATACCATAATAACCAGCCTGGGT
>JABEVH010000114.1 GCA_013043915.1 Pseudomonadales bacterium | reverse complement strand
GTGCAGCAGCATCGGCAGCCGACAAGAAAAGAAGAAGGGGAGTGGATGTGGTTACGACGCTTCAGTCCTGCGCGCTGGCTCTTGATCAGTGTAGCTGTGACCAGTTTTTGCCTATCGCCATTTATGACCTTCATGCCTTTGTACGCCCGCGACGTTTTTCATGGAGGTCCGCAGACTCTGGGCTGGCTGATGGGTTGCTCTGGTGCTGGCGCCCTGGTGATTACTTTAGTCCTGGCCAGCCGTCGTAGCCCGCATGGACTTAATCGCCTGGCTTGGCTAGGCCTGAGCGTCGCTGCCTTAGTGACGTTGGCGTTTGCCTACAACCGCTCACTGTACTTGGCATTGCCTTTGCTTTTTCTTTCTGGAGGGTCCTTTATCGCCATCGTCACTTCCTGCAACATCATGCTGCAGTCGGTGGTTCCAGATCGCTTGCGCGGACGCGTGATGGCCCTCTATAGCATGTCATTTCTCGGCATGATGCCCTTGGGCAGCCTGCTCAATGGCGTATTGGCCCGTGCTTTTGGCACCCCGAACACGTTTGTATTGTCAGGCTGCATGGCTCTGATTCTGGTGACCACCTTGTACTTTCGGCGTCATAACCTGCAATCCGAACTAGCGCAAGGCATCAATCACCCGGAAAACTCAGAGCTGCTCCAGGATACTTTCAAGACTTAATGCCTCCTTGCGTTGTAGCTGTAGTGTTGTTTGTGATGCCTGATCATGGTAGTGAACAGCCACTCCAAAAGGGACTGTTATATTCTTGGCCTGTTCGCGGGTAAGTATGTAATTGCCGCCCTGAAGATGCGTTCCTAGACCGCGGAATCGACGCAGTTCTCCGGGACCCATCTCGCGATTATCGCTTAAGTTTTCGTCTTCTTGCTTCGCTATATCATCATTTAACTGCACAGTTACGCTATCGATAACCACGTGTGATGTGCCTTGATTGTAAACGGTCAGGTTCTGGCCATCCCAATCAACACTTAAGTGAGAGTCTGCCAAATGAAATGCCGGAGGTATCACATGAAAGAACTGCCGCGCTCGTAATGTAATACAGTAGCAAGATATATTCTTAACTTTACCTCCTTGCATGTCCAAACCTTCCCCCGGCAAGGTGGGTTCAAAATATTGCCAATCGCGCAGCTCAGTTGCCAATCTGTCACTATCGATACGCAAGTAGCCATCATCGGTCGATGCGCGCTGAGCATAGGTCTTGATCGCATCCTCAGCTATCTGCACTTGACTTGATAGCTGCGCCGGAGCCTGAGCCAATTTGGCCTCTGCAGTATCTAGATGTTGACGAAATTCAGCGATATTTTTGGCCGGCAAAACATTAGGCCAGCTTATATCCAGGGTCACACCTGGATGGTTTAAGGGCTGGACTTCAGTCACCTTAACCCAGGTACGCAAGTTCTGATCGTTAGGTGCTTCCCATCCGCTTTGATTATCGAAGGTCATGCGTACTGCATCCGGCAATTTTCTGATTAATCGCTGCTTTCTTTCTGAATCAATTTTTTGCAGTTCATCCTTCAAATGCTGGCGGTCTTCAACCATTTGTTGCCCAATATCTTGCTGGCCACTCAGGTAATCATCATAGCGTGCCTGTAAAGTGCCCCATTCATTGGTCAGATGATCAACCGAGGTTGCTTGGCGTATAGCATGTTCATACTTCTGTTCACGCGGCTGACTACTGCCATACACAGGCAGAACCCAACCCAAATCTCGAGTATCCGCGGTTGCCAAAGCTATGAGAGGACCAAACACCGTACCTGGAACCACAACGACCAGTCCAAGCGTATACATCCCCAACATACTCAACGGATCGACACTGAACTGGCTCATGGGATCATGGATATAGTTCAGCGAATGTCGCTGCTGTGTTGGCAATAATCCCAGCAGTCCGCGTACAGCCTCCTTTTTAACTGGAGGGTTGAGAGGCCTCATCAGACCTAGCTCCATGGAGGGGGTCTCTTGCGGCGGCTGCGCAGTGAGATGAGTGAAGTACCACTGATTATCCTGTTTTGCCAATTGGGCAAATACCGGATTCTTGGCCTCTACACCAGGCACGCGCGTGTGCTCGCTGACCTTCTCAGGCTGCATGGGGGCACATGCCACCAACGAAAGCACCCCGATCCCAGCACCATATTTCCGGATTGACCTCGAAAGCTGCATATACTGATTCCCTGAGCCATTCTTCATTCAGGGCCCATCATAGTGAACTTTGCGATGTTCAGCCATGCCAGCGACGAATTCCATACGAATATGCTCTGATCTGTTCCGCCAAGATATCGTAGACCACGCTGTCTGATAGCAACTGCATATGATGACGTCCGTGCAGCAGACGCCGAACTAGCTTGCCGCCACGGATATGATCCACTCCCGCGAGATCCTGGCCTAGGGCTGAGCGCACAGGAACCAATCCATCTCCCAGCCCTGAAAAACCCCAGTTCCGGCTAATTTCCAATTCGGCAGCAACCAGAATATGCACAGCTTGCTCCGGCAAAGCTCTCCCTGCTTCACCCACATAGCCATGACGTAAATCTTTGATACCCTGACTACGAAGATCACCTAATCGTTTAAGCGGAGCTGTCATCTTTAATATTGTCAGGAGATGGTTAGCCTGTTCTCCTAGACGCTCCAAGGGCGCTCCCTGATGCGGTGAACCTAGATAGGCAGCTATTCGCAATGCTGGTAGCCAGCTCGATGCCTGCTCAACCTGGTAAGCTGCACGCATGATCAACCCGCCCATGCTGTGTCCTACTAAAATAAGACGGCTGGGACGCAATTGCTGCAGCTTAGCTGAAAAGGCCTGGCCATTAGGCGGAATGGATAAACCGCTGTTATAACGAAGGCAAGCAATCTGGTAACCCTGCGCTTCCATAGTATCCATCCAGTCTTGCGCTGCCGGATTATCCCAAGCACGTTCAGACATACATAAGCCATGCACATGGATTAACCATGCGCCTCCACTTATAGAGGTATCCAGCTG
>JABEVH010000113.1 GCA_013043915.1 Pseudomonadales bacterium | reverse complement strand
TCACCAAACTCCTTGATACAGGCCATCGCCTTCTTCTTCACCGCGATGTGACCAAATACCATGCCATTGACACCACGGGCCATCACTCCAAAATCACCCTTAAAGCGGCCTTCATCAATTTTTACATCGATATCGCCCAGGTCATGTTGCTGTGACATATGCGCCATATCGGCGATAAAGCTCTTGGTATTGGCGCGCAAGGCTTCGATGTTGTCGTTGATAAACGCCTTCTTGCCGGGAAACGTCTCCAGCGGCGCATCAAAGTTGCCTTCACCAAACTCCTTGATACAGGCCATCGCCTTCTTCTTCACCGCGATATGACCAAACACCATGCCGTTGACACCCTTGGCCATGCTGGCAAAGTCATTTTTGAACTGGGATTCATCGATCTTGACATCGATTTCCCCGGCATCATGTTCACGTGACATCCGGTTCAGTTCGCTGATCAATAACCGCAAAGCTGATTGCATAGACGCTACTGTGGCCATCACGCTGTTGCGATCATTGGGAAGCAGGCTGATCTCTGTCGTCAGATCACCCTCAGCAAGGCGACGTGTCGCCTGCTGCATCAAAACTGGTTCAGCTCCCAATTGCGCCATGAGACTGCGTAAAATGAACACACCCATGACAAAAAAGGCGAGGAAGGACAATACAATCACAATCAGGACAGCGACTCGAGCGTGAGCTGAAGCATCTTCACCTTGTTTGACCGCTGCATCTGCATAGCCACGATTAAGATCGATGACCTTATTGAGCCCTTCCAAAGCATGATCATAATCAGAATTTTCTTCGTCCAATACACCACTAATTTCCGAATTTATACCCTTTATTGCCTGGGGGTCTGAGGTCTGACCGAGTTTTTCTAAAAGCCGAGGAATTTTGTCATCGATACTTTTCCAAGCATTATAATCCGAAACGAACTGTTTCCAGGTTTGCGCCTCTTCCTCACTCTGAGGCAAGGGCTCGTATAACTTCCAGCCCTTGTCAATCACACCCAGCGCCTGTTTGCGGCCCTCACGCAAGGCATCAATCTCATCCAAAGGATTTTTTGCCGTTGAGTAGCCACCTAAAAACTTCCACTCCAGCCTTCGGATATCGGTGGCTCCCACCTGAATCTGGTACAACCCGACCAGGGAGGGAGACCTGTTGGTACCGATATCATCTAACCATGACTTTACGGAATTAACGCTGTATAGGGAGAACATTCCCAAAATGAGTAATGAAATGCCTCCTGCCATAACGAGCGCATAAATTTTATATTTCACACTAAGATTTTGCATTATTGCATCCGTCCCTATCTCTCGTTGAATTTGCCATTCTGCAAGCACTCTTTATTCACCTAACTGCGCCCATCTACCTGCCCTTTTCAAACAGACACATAATCACGAACCCTCATGGCTTTTTCCCCCTGTTGCGTACTCAGTCGCACCAGGGACTGCACATCCAGGATCAACGCCACCTCCCCTGAGCCCAGAATGGTTGACCCGCTTAAGCAGCGTTCGTTGCGGAACAAAGCCCCTAGCGGTTTGATAACGGTCTGAAATTCACCGAATAAATGATCGACCATCAGACCTGCCCGCCCACCCACATGCCTGACCACCACCACATTGCGACGACGGGGAGGTTCTTCCTGATGGTTAAATAGAATGCGCAGATCAATCAAAGGCAGCACTTCACCGCGCAGATTCAAAAAGGCCATCGAGGGTTCGGCATGGGATAATTCAACGCACTCAACTACCGCATCGAGGGGTACCACGTAGGAGGCATCCGATACACCGGTCAGGAAGCCATCGATAATGGCCAAGGTTAGCGGTAATCTGATGGTAAATACCGAACCCTTACCCTGCTCGCTGATCACCTCGACGGAGCCACGCAAGGCTTGCACATTCTTGCGCACCACATCCATGCCGACGCCTCGGCCTGAGATATTGCTGACCTGATCGGCCGTACTGAATCCTGGTTCAAAAATCAGGTTGATAATTTCTTTGTCACTAAGTACCTGAGCGGCATGTATTAGCCCCTTTTCCACCGCCTTGTCATGCACCCGGGTGGTGTCAATGCCGCGCCCATCATCCGAGACTTCAATCACGATACTGCCGGAGTCGTGACGGGCCGACAGCAGCACCGTCCCCATGGCAGGCTTGCCACAGGCCAGACGTTCCGCAGAGGGTTCAATACCGTGATCGATGGCATTGCGGATTAAATGCATCAGCGGGTCTGCAATCTTCTCGACCACCGACTTATCAAGCTCCGTGTCGCCACCGCTCACCACCAGATCGATATCCTTGCCCAGCTCCTTGGCGACATCGCGTACCACCCGGTAAAACCGACGAAAGGTTTCACCAATTTGAACCATATGCAGCTGCAAGGCTGAATCACGTATGTTTTCAACCAGCCTGCCCAGCAACGAGGTCGCTTCTACCAGCGCAGTTTGTCCGGACTGACGCGCCAGCTGGCTCGCCGAGGCTCCGGCGATCACCAGTTCGCCCACCAAGTCAATGAGCTGATCCAGTTTGTCGGCCTTGACACGAATCAGCCTGGCATCGGCTGAGGCCTTGTCATTGACCTGTTTCTGGCGATTGACCGCCGCGTCAACAATCTCAGGCTGCACCACATGCTGGCGCACCAGTATTTCACCTAAGGGGGGTGCAATACTGCCTTGCTCCGTCACAGCATCCTGGCCGCGCAGCCCTTGCGCCAACTCATCCGGCGTCAGAGCACCCGAGCGCACCAGCATTTCCCCCAAGCGCATATGTTCATCAGGCAAATCACCAATACGATTAACAAAATCTCCTATGCGCGCTGGCGGAGGAAGAATGCTGAGTTCACAGTCATCGCGACAGAACATAAATACTTTTTCAATAGCGTCTTTACCCGCTGTACTGCGCAACACCACATCAAATCCGAGGTAACAGCTCTCCGGATCCATGACATCGGCTGTGGGCAATTCATGGGTCAGGGCCTGAATCTGCAGCACATCACCTAACGTAGCAAGGTGGCGTAAAAAAGCCAAAGGCTCCATCCCGTTACGCAGGATGTCTCGTCCAAACATGACACGAATCAGCCAACTATCTTCATCTGAGGGTGGGTTATCGACATCCAGGCTGACATCATTGCGCGCACTCGGCGCAGGATGATCATCACTATGAAATTCCTTCAGCAGCTCCAGAACAGCATCGGTTTCAGGTTGCAGTTCTGCATCAGCTTCGAGCTGACCTGCCGCCACCTTATCCAGCATCACGCCTAAATGATCGCCGGCGCGTAATAACACGCCAATCAAACTTTCAGAAATTTCCAGGCGATGGGTACGCAAGTCTTCCAGCAGGCTTTCCAGAACATGCGTAAATCGCTCGACATGGCCCAGATCGACAACACCTGCACCGCCTTTGATGGTGTGCGCAGCACGGAATATGGCGTGAATGGTTTCATCTTCACGATCACCCTGCTCCAGGAGCAGCAACCCCGATTCCATGGCTTCCAGGAGTTCATGGGATTCTTGAATGAATACGGCATAGATCTCATCCATGGCCTATTACTCCGATTCTGCCAGCAGGACCAGCGGATCGCCAAAAAAAGCCGCCAGATTGAGAAACTCAAATACGGATATGACCGCATCGGAATGCGCCACAATATGCATTTCATGCTGCTGTCGCAGACTCTCCTGCTTAGCCAGCATCAGCAGCTGTACACCCGCAGTGTCCAAATCATCCACCGTGGAAAGATCCAGCTCTACACGAGCATGCTGATGGACTGCATCGACCAGAGCACGCTTGATGGCCGCAGCATCATAAACACTCAAACCACCCTGAATACGCAACCGAACCGTTCCTTCAGCCAGAGCTTCCTGATGCATTTCCATCACCACCACCCCTTCTGCGCTTAGCGCAGCACCATACCCAGCGTTGCAATTAGGTCTTCTGCCGTTACCGGCTTGACCAGCCAGCCACTCGCTCCTGCTGCCTTGGCTTCAGCGCGCTTGGACTGCTGCGATTCGGTAGTCAGAAAAAGGATGGGCATGAATTTATAGCTGGATAACTGACGTACTTTCTTGATGAACTCAATACCATTCATCCCAGGCATATTAAGATCCGTAATGAGCAGATCTACCTTTTTTCCAGCCTGGAAGAGTTTCATCGCATCCTCAGCACTCCGCGCCTGTTCGACCGCATATCCAGCCTTGAGCAAGATATTGGATACCGACAACAAGATGGTTGCCGAATCATCGACCAACATGATAGTTCGCATGCTCACCCTCTTAACCGTGATCTGTTGGATCCTGAATGTTTAGCCAGTCTTGATGTCTTAAAACCACACAAACCAAGTAAACAATTGATTATTATCAGTTTTATCTTTGATGCCTTGCTTTAAAAATCGCCCCAGTCTTGGTTAGATGACATGGACCCAAGGACGAAGAACCTTTAGCGAACACCGTGCAGTGAGTATAGGAACGCGTCCTAAATGAATAGCCTCAGGGAATCAAACAAACATCTATTTTCTGTAGGTATTTATACGGGGCGATGCCTATAGCTCGAGAGTGGATTACTGTGAAAGCACCACTGTTCTCAGATAAAAAACTCCCGTGGGCTCCTGATTAGCCCTTTGGCCATGATGAGAAATACCCCTTGGTTGGTTAAGCCT
>JABEVH010000112.1 GCA_013043915.1 Pseudomonadales bacterium | reverse complement strand
GGTTGATAGGTAAGCCAGCGCAGCCTTTGGCACTGGAGTTTGATTTTGCTGCACCGCCAGAAGCCGCTGAATTTGGGTATCTTTTTGCTTGCCCATTACTTTTTGATCAACCCGTTAACCGTATTTGTATTCCAGCTGAGTTGTTACGCCGTCCGTTGGTGCAAAATGCGCTGTCATTATCAAGATTTCTTCGCGATTCTATGGCGGAACTGATACAGGGTGAACCGCAAGAACAGGACTTGGCTAGTCAAATCAAGGTGATACTTAGTCGAGAATATGGACAGGATACGCCCGGATTTGATGAAGTCGCCCAGCGGATGGAGTTACCGGCGACGACGTTGCGGCGGCGTTTGCGTGAGCATGGTACCTCCTATCGGAAAATTCGTGATGAATTACGGCGTGATGCAGCCTGCTTTTATTTGCGCCGCGAAGATTTATCCATCGAAGAAATTGCGCTGATGATGGGTTTTTCGGAAGCCAGTTCATTTCACAGGTCATTTCGCAAGTGGACAGGGTCAACGCCTTCGGTTTACCGTCAGCAGCTACTTTGTTCAATAAACTCAACGCAAGGATCAAGCCATTGATGAATCCGCAGACCACAGCAAGGCTGCTCATTACCTGTCCTGACCGTCCAGGCATTGTGAGTGCGGTATCGAGTTTTTTTTATAATCATGGAGCTAACATAACGGCGCTTGATCAATATGCCACCCAACCTGAGCATGGGACCTATTTTATGCGTTTGGAGTTTCAGACGCCGCATATGGATCTCTCGCGTCATGTGCTGTCAACAACGTTTCAGGAAGCTGTAGCGGAGCGCTACGGTATGACCTGGCAATTGAGCTTTGCTGCTGACCGCAAGCGTGTCGCTATTATGGTGTCTCGTCATGATCATGCCATGCTGGAGTTACTTTGGCGCTGGTCTCGTCAGACCTTACCCTGTGACATTCATGCAGTGATCAGCAATCATCCTGATCTGGCTGCTGAGGTAGAGCGTTTTGGTGTGTCTTTCCATCATGTGCCGTTTACGGCAGATAGCCGTGAACAGGCGGAAGCCCAAGTCCAGACCTTGTTGCAGGGGGCTGATGTCGTGGTGCTGGCGCGCTATATGCAGATATTAAGTCCAGCGTTTGTGGCGGCCTGGCCTCACCGCATCATCAACATCCACCACTCATTTTTGCCTGCTTTTGTGGGGGCTAATCCCTATCAGCAAGCTTATGACAAGGGTGTTAAATTGATAGGTGCAACGGCTCATTATGTGACCGCTGATCTTGACCAGGGACCTATCATTGAGCAGGGGGTCAGTCGTGTCTCGCATCGTGATGATGTGGAGAGTTTGAGAGCCTTGGGGCAGGACTTGGAGCGGCAGGTACTGGCCAGGGCCGTGCGCTGGCATTTGGAGGACCGTATCATTTTGCACGGAAATAAGACGATAGTTTTTGACTAAACAGCCCTGAGGCAAGATCTTTACTGATGTAAAGGTGGTGCATTTTTGTGCTGGTAGGTGCTAGGTGTCCCACGTTAGTGCATTTTTTTACTACAAAAAAATACGGTTTTTTAAAAAATCTTTACAAAGCAATAAGTTATATTTTATTTAAAAGTTGGTCTTTTTTTTGCATTTACCTCCTTGCTGACATGGGCTCTATCAAGGAGAAGCAAAATGGGAAAGCTGGCTGCCGTTTTGGGCGTATTCCTGACACTGTGTGTTGTTTGGGGTACCATGGGACAATTGCAGAGTCGAGATGAGCAGGAAGATGCTCAGGCTACTCGTTTGGCTTTGCAGGAAGATTACTTTGCCAACCAACAGCAGGACAGTCAGCCTTAAGATTCTTAAGGTGCACCAAGGTCCTGATGTTTGCTAAGGAGTTAGCACCATCATGGCTGAATGTGAGGTTCCGGGGATAGCAGAGCGCGCCGTGGGCGCACTGATGGGGGCGTTGATCGGTGATGCTTTGGCTTTGGGTCCGCACTGGTATTATGACCTTGATGAATTGCGTCGTGACTATGGCCCCTGGGTCAGTACCTATACTGACCCCAAAGCGCATCGTTACCATGCTGGACTCAAAGCGGGTAGCCTGTCACAGGCAGGACATATTCTGGTACTGATGTTGCGGTCTTTAGCAGAGCTTGATGCTTATCAGGAGGCGGACTTCTGCAAGCGTATGGATGAAGACCTGTTTCCTCTGCTTGACGGGACACCGATGCATGGGCCAGGTGGTTATACCAGTCAGTCCATACGTGATGCCTGGAAGAAGCGGGTACAGCAGGGACTGCCTTGGGGTCAGACAGGCGGTCATGCAGATACGACAGAAGCCATTGAACGTACCTTAGCTATTGCTGTTCGGTATGCAAGGCAGCCGGATATGCTGGCAAGTTTCGTGTCCAGTAATGCGATGTTGACCCAGATAGATGATACGGTCGTGGCTATGACGGTGGCTTTTGCAGCAGTTTTAGCCCAGCTGGTTCAGGGTTATGCTCTTGATGAGCAACTATCAGGGCGGTTAATGAGCTTGGTTAAATCAGGTGAATTGCCCTTTCATGCGGTTACTTCAGATAACTTGAGTCCCCCGGCACCGGGGGAAGAGCCATCAAGAGCGGGGCGCTTTGCTTCGCCGGATGCACTGCTGACGCCTTCATGTGTTGCCGTCGCGGTTAATGATCCTGATATTTGCATAGAGCCGGCCTGGAAAGTGTCGTTGGTCTATGGTATGCCCTGTGCGATTTACCATCAGTTACCGGCCGCTTATTACCTGGGTGCACGATTTAAGACCGATTTTGAGTCGGCTGTACTGCATGCGGTCAATGGTGGTGGGCAAAATCAAGCGAGGGCGATGTTGACAGGGGCCCTGGTGGGAGCCCAGGTTGGTTGGCGAGGTATACCAGAGCGCTTTAGGGAGGGATTGCATGATAGCCAGCATTTACTCAAGTTGGCTGAACAGATTGCTGTCTCGGTTTAACCTTAGTGAAAACCCAGCAATAGCTGGAGCCAGCCAGCGAGAAAGCCCATGATGGCTCCCATTGTGATCAGTATCCATTCGTCTTCCTGGAAAGCTGGCCGTAACAAGCCCTGAAATTCCTGGCTGCTCATTTGTTGCATACGGCTGGATAGACTATGTCGTAGCAATTGTCCATGAATACGGTTGAGTTCAGGATCAGCTAAAGGTTTTAAAGATGCTTTAACAACCGTATCGACAAGGTTGAGTTTGAGGTCGGCATAGGCTCGCGGGCCCATGGTTAGCAAAGCAGCACCGCGAACAGTTAAGCCCTCGAGCAGAGGGCGTATATGTCTTTGCATCAGGGCGCGTGTGCGTTCGCGTCGCGGACCATAGAACATTTCCTGCATAAAATTATGGATGCTTAAAACCTCTCGGGCTGTCAGTTCAGCAAACATCTCGGAGACCTCCTGTTGCCGCCGCAAAAACAGCCCTTGCAATGTCCAGCCCCATCGTTTAGAACCCAGACGTAGGGGGTTCACGGGTTCAAAAACCAAAGTCAGGGCAACCCAGTTAGTCAAGTATCCTAGAGCCGCACCGTAGATGGGTAGTCCGTACCCATAAGGAAGAATAATCCATAGCATAGCCTGCACCAGACCGAAGATAAGGCCGATCCAGAAGCTGCTGTTAATGATAAATCGGATCTCCTTATGGCCGACTTCCTGGAACATGCTGACCAGCAGTTGTTTGTCTTCCATCATGCGTCGGACAACCATTTGTCGCAGGTCGATGTAGTCGCTGACATGAGCTTCAAGGTCTTTGAGAATATTGCTGGATACTTCCGTGGCATGGCGGCGCAAAGCGCGAACTACCATCTGACGAGCATCACGGGGCAGATTGTCCCAGAGTACGGGACTATGTTGTTGCATGACATCATCACTGATTTCTTCAGCATGTTCATTGACATAAAGGGCAATTTGTCGGGCTACTTCCTCGGGCTGGCATTCACTGAAAAAAATTTCCACCGATCCCAGTTTCTCCAGGGCATTATCAACAATGATGCCAGCCATACGCCCAGCTTTACGTGGGATGATACCCTGCCAACCGAGATACCAAGGTTTATAGCCTATAAATTCCAGCGGTTGAAAAACCATTTTCATCGCTAGCCAGACATGTACCCATGTCACAATAGCGGCAACCAGAGGAATGCTGACGATGCCCCAGAAGTCAGGGCGAGCTAGAAAATGCTTGAAGGCGTCATGTAGCATATGATGCCATATCCTATGGCCAAGGTTGTTCATCATGCCATAAAATGTGGCGAAAGCCTTGGCAGGCTAGCCGCCTGGAACTGACATCATGACAAACCCAGAACATAAGCTTGATGCGCGGGGGTTGCTTTGCCCAGAGCCTGTCATGTTGCTGCATAAATCAGTGCGTCGTATGCAGGAGGGTGAAGAGCTGGAGATTTTAGCGACTGACCCTTCAACACAGCGAGATATTCCCAAGTTTTGTGATTTTCTGGGACATACTTTGATCATGCAAGAGGTCAGAGATGATGTATATATCTATCGTCTTCGTAAAGGCATGTAGTCAGGTCTAGTCGATCAAGGTATACATGGCTGATAATGTTTCTGGGTCTCGTTCCTTGATTTTGTTGGCAATCCTGTGTTGAAAGAAATATTTGAATTCAGGGTTGCTGCTAGCAGGATACAGGCAGGGGTCCCCGGGTAGTACCGGTGTGGCGCTGAGGCGGGATTCATCAATTAACAAGCCTTGTAGTTGTCCACTCGATAGCAAACGCCAGCTGACTACTTCGGTGAGCAGGAAACTGCGAAATCCGTTATGGGTTAATACGGCATGGGTCCCTAGGGTATCAGGGAGTTCCTGGACGATATCGGAGGCATTATTGCCTTCGTAGCGAAAATACGCAGCCGAAGTCTCTAATTCAGAGATCTTGTGAGCAGGAGCTTCCATAAATACCCTGTCGATCCCCGGATCATGATAACCCTGCCAGTGTCCATTAAGGGGGTCGCGCAAAGAAGGGCAGGATACGAGATCCCGTAGCCATGGGACCAAGCCGGCAACAGAGCCGTCACTGTAAAGGCCCCAGAATAGAATTTTAAGGCTAAACATTCTTTCTTTAGCTGTATCATTGCTGTAAAGCATTTCCAAGCCATCAAGCTCAGGGGCAAGACGAACGATATGCGCTGACTTCCGGTCGCGGAAATCTTGCATGGAAACGATATGTGCACTTTTTGTGCGCTGCTTCATGGTAACTCACCCGAATACGAGTCGGCATACTTAAGTTATCGGTCGATTTGCGGTGAGCTTTAGGATGGTTTTGCTCAAGTGCTGCTTTAATCGCCAACTTAACAGGCAGGCAGCTATACCTAAGCCCAGAACCAAGCCACTCCAGTAGCCGGGAGCACCCCGAGCAGGTCCCCACCATGAGGTCATGCCCAAGGTATATCCCAGCGGCAAGGCCAGTCCCCAGTAAGCGATCAGGGTGATCCAGAAGGGGCCGCGTGTGTCTTTAAGGCCTCGAAGTACACCGGTAGCGGAGACTTGGATGGCATCAAACACTTGAAAACATGCGGTATAAATCAACAAATGTCGAGCCAGGGCAATGGCAGCCTGATCCTGGGTATATAGGGTAGGTAACCAATGGCGTAGTCCAATGAGCAGTGCTGCATTGGTAAAAGCAATCATCAGGGTAAGTTTGAGTCCAGCACGTAACATGGCCAGTAAGCCCTGTACATCGCGAGCTCCTGTATAAAATCCGGTACGCATGGTTAATGCATTGCTCAAGGAAAGCGGTAGCATAAACAAAAGTGAAGACACATTGAGTGCAATTTGGTGCCCAGCCACCGTAATGGGGCCCAGAGGAGCCAGGATGACGGCTATCAGGGCAAAGATGGATACTTCAAAAAATAAGGAAGCGCCTAAGGGTAGGCCCAAGTGAAGTATGCGCTTTAATAATACAGCATCCCATCCTATGGGTAGGGAGAACCATCGCGTTTGTTGATAGGAGGGAGCCCAACTGATCCATAAGGCCAACATCAGCAACGAGACCCAGTAGACACAGGCTGTAGCATAGCCACAGCCTGCCCCTCCCATGGCGGGAATGGGGCCCCAGCCGTGGATAAAAAGCATATTTAAGGGGATGTTTAATATCAAGGTTGCCAGGCTGATGATAGTCACCGGTACGGGATGGCCTAGTGACTCGCTATAGGCTCGCAATACCATAAACATGCATACAGCAGGAATGCCCAGGCTTATTCCGTGCAGATACAGGGTGACGGAGGGGGCCAAATCAGAACCAATATGTAAAGAGCTGAAAAGTAAGGGGGCGGACCCAAGAACTAGCATGGCTCCTAAGCCAAGAATGACAGCCAGCATCAAGCCTTGATGAACGATACGTGGAACTTCGCCCCAACGTTGGGCTCCTCGCGCTTCAGCAAGCAAAGGAAGATTAGCTAGCAAGACGCCATTGATAAATAGCAGGAGGGGAAGCCATAAACCACTGCCCACAGCAACGGCAGCCATGGCTGGGGCGCTGACATGGCCCGCCATGACCGTATCCACAACCCCATGCCCCATTTGCAGTAATTGAGTTAGCCATAAGGGGAGCAGGAGTCTAAGCAGTGCATGATAGGCGTGGGGATGTTCGGTTGCTGTCATGGAGGCGGAGAATCAAGTCATCAGGGTCTTGATGATAACATCCGGGGTTGCAGGCATTGGGTATTTAGCCCATATATGGTCGCCCCCGTTTTGCCAAGCTTTCTTTTCATGATGTTCAACAAGGTTCGATTGCTGCCATATATCCGAGTTCTGATGAAGGCAT
>JABEVH010000111.1 GCA_013043915.1 Pseudomonadales bacterium | reverse complement strand
TCTATATATATCAATGCGTTACCAAAAATACTACCCTCAAATTGGCCAGATTTCACTGAAATTTAAGGGGGGTTTGACAAACATGGGTTAAGGGGGGTTAAGGAATTTATTATGGCATCTGCGTTAGATATGTGGATAGAACGCATCAATCAAGGAGAAATGGCTCTGCTGGCAGGGGTGGTGCGGCGAATGCAGGCGATTGTTGCAGATGATGATGCCAGCATGGCAAAAATCAGCCAGACTATACTTTCCGATGCCGGCTTGACCAGCAAAGTGCTGAAGATGGCCAACTCTGTGACGTATACGCAGCAGTCAGGTTCGGTAACTACCGTGAGCCGTGCCAGTATCCTGCTGGGTGTGGAGACACTGCGCAACCTGTCTCTGTCCGTTCGCATCGTGGATGACTTGTTGTCGCGCAGCAAGCAGCAACCCTTGCTACGCGTGTTAGCACTCAGTCTGCAAACTGCCGTGCTGTCGCGTCATCTGTGTGCTCGTGATGAACCGCGTAAAGCTGAAGAAGTTTTTATCGCAGGCCTGTTGATGGACCTGGGGGAAGCGGCCTATTTTAGCTTAGGGGACCCTAGCACGGTAAGCCTGTTAGCTTTATGGCAGAAGGGTATCGATCGTGATCAGGCGTGCTTGCAGATAATGGGCGTTACTTTTCGGGAACTGGGTCGAGGCTTGGCGCATTCCTGGAATTTGGGAGGTGTTGCCCTAGAAGTTATGTCACCCATGGCTGAGTCACGTTTGGCTCGTATGGTAGGTTGTTGTCATGGTATAGCTGAGTGTGTGCTGACAGGGCGAGATCAGGATCGCATGCAGGCTCTGTATGCTCAATTGGCTAAATTGATGAATCGCCCGTTGACGGCAATGATTGAGTCTGTTGAAGATGCCTTAGAGCAGATGCCCAACGTCATCAACGAGTATGGTGCAGAGGCTTTACTGGGGCAATTTCATGAGGTACAAGATTCTGAGCAAATAGAGGAAGTAGTGACAGCGGCCCATGAGACTGTAGCCGAAATCCATCAGCAGCGCTTGCCTGATGTTTCTTTACAGTTGGGCATATTGCGTGAGATGTCATTGCTGGAGGAACCACGCTCCCATATCAATACGTTAGTGTCCATGGCCCTCGAAGGGCTTTATCGCGGTGTTGCCTTAGACCGGGTGTTGGTAGCTGTACTGAGTGCTGATGGAAAAGTGCTCTCGGCAAGAACTGCGCTGGGAACGTTTGATCCTTTATGGCGAGATGCTTTTCGATTCAATCTGCGTCAGGGGGAATTGCCTGTTTTTGCCGAGGTCATGAGTCAGCGGCAAGCACGTTGGCTGGGGCAGGATGCGCCTTGGAATGCTGAACGTTTGGGAGCAGGTGCTGATCGTATCCTTAATCAAGGTGTACATAGTTTGCACGCTTTGGCAGGCCCGTTGCTGGTAGGTGGTCGTGCAGTGGGGATCATTTATGCTGACTGCCAACCTAGTCGACGCGCTCTCAGCATAGAAGATTTCAACGCTTTCAGGCATTTCATGCATCAGCTGAATCTGCCGCAACAGCAAGCGATAGTTAAACCCTGAAGGGCTTAGCTATCGTCGCTGTTTTCAGCAACATAGATCACGAGATCCTGACCTGGGTGCAGTCCGTGATGGTGGCGCCGGTGATTCCATGCGCGAATCTCGTCCACGGAGACACGATAACGACGACTGATGGAGAAAAGCGTGTCGCCGCGGCGGACTGCATAGCGGATCTTATGCTTGTCGCTATGCCGCGCTGCATGTTCATGGATTGATTTAGCTGGTTGGTGCGTCGTTTTGGTTACCAGCAAGGTTAGTTGTTGGCCGCGTTTGCATACCGATTTTTTCGATAACCCATTCCAAGAGGCGAGCTCTTCTGTGCTGACATGGTAGTGTTTAGCTACTTTGGCTAAGGACTCACGTCGAGTGACGTGTACATGGATTCTATGTAGAGAAGCTGTTTGGGTAACCTGCTCAGCAACACGTTGGTCTTCACTCTGACGATAGCTGTCCAGAGGTTTCTGCGCTTCGGTAACCACCAGTGTTTGTCCCCGGTGCAAATGACGGCTATGCAGATGATTTAAGTGTTGCAGTTCGGCAGGAGAGAGCCCAAAACGTTGGGCGATCCGGAAAAGATTATCCCCACGTTTGACGCGATAATGGCTGGTAATGACTCGTTGTGGTGGGGGCAAGCTGGCTAGTGCCGTATCAAAAGTAGAAGCCGTCTCTGCAGGTACCAGAATTCGTTGCGGTCCTTCGGGGTCGGTAGCCCAGTGATTAAAGCCAGGGTTAAGCGCGTAAAGATCCTGCAGGCTGATTCCTGCCAGTTTAGCAGCAGCGGCTAAATCGAGTTGTCCGGGGATGCTAACTACGCGGAAATAGGACTGGTTAACAATGGGGGTCAGATGCACGCTATAAAGCTCTGGTTGCTGCACCAGCTGCACGATAGCCATGAATCGGGGAACATAGGCCATGGTTTCCGCAGGCAAGCTGAGCGACCAATAGTCGGTAGGCAATCCTTGGGCTGCGTTGCGGGCAATGGCTTTATCGATGAGCCCAGGACCGGCGTTATAGGCAGCAAGAACCAAGGCCCAATCATGATACTTGTCATGCAGGGAACTGAGAAAGTCGTAGGCTGCACGTGTCGAGTCGATAACATCTCGTCGACCGTCATACCACCAGCTTTCTCTTAAGCCAAATACTTTGCCGGTTCCTGGAATAAACTGCCACATGCCGGAAGCTTGCGCACGGGACAGGGCAAAAGGATCGTAGGCACTTTCAATAATGGGCAGTAGAGCCAGCTCAGTAGGCAGGTGTCGTTTCGCTGCCTCCGAGGAGGTGTAGCCAAGATAGCGGGTGGCTCGCGCTGTCATACGGTCAATATACCCCTGGTGGCTAGCAAACCACTGACGTTGGGCAAGGATTCTTGCATTATCAGCGGGGTGCAGGGTAAAGCCGGCACGCAAGGTTTCCCAGACATCACCAAAACGATGCAGGGCGTCGGAATCCAGGGTGACCGGTGCCATCGTCGTGGCATCAGCTTGGTCATCTGCCATAGGGACGCCATCGACCGCAGTTTGTGAGCTGTCCTGCAGCAAGGCGGCAGGCACCGGATCATGGTCTTGAGTGGCTTCATCATGCGTTGCAGCCGGTGGTAGTTGTACCACAGAGGTAGACGCTGGAGTGGGTTTGGCCGTCAGGTTAGCAGCAGGGTGTTGTGCTTGGGGGAGCGCAACACAACCATTCACCGCCAGCAGCGGTGCCAGCAAGAGCGGCAGCAGGGCGCGGGGCCAGGTCCTGAGAATTTGTTGTGTTGAAATCAATGCATGGTCCTTTAAAACTGAAAAATTTAACCACCATAGCTGAGCATCAATGCGCGCAAGTTCAGCTGGGTGGCTCATAATATGGATGCAAGAGTATGCAGGTCGTTGAAGCATGGCAAGCATCAACTTCATGCGATTACCTAAGAAGTATAGGGTATACATTATCGAAACCTGTCCTTCGCTTGGCGTAGAGCCGTCAGGATAGACGCAGGGTCGGTGCTAATACCGGGATTTTGTTCGCAAATTCGCCGAATGAGTTGAGGGTGGTCCCAGTTTAAGAAGGGATTGATGCTTTTTTCTAGGTCAATCATGCTCGGTATGGTTGGTTGTTGCGATTGCCTGCGTTTTGTGACAATTTGTGAATAATCGACAACATGGCTGTTTTCTGGCCACAAATCTTGCACAAAACGCAAATTGCTGGCGGTGTATTCATGTGCGCAGAATACGCGCGTCACTTCTGGCAAGGCGCGTAGGCGTTGCATGGAGACCCAAAGATCCTCGCCATTACCTTCAAATAACCTGCCACAGCCGGCACTGAATAGCGCATCACCGCAAAACAGAGCCTGTTCGTCGAGCTGAAAATAGCAAAGATGATCGTGAGTGTGGCCAGGTGTGGCAATCACACGAAAACTCATGTCAGGTAAAGGGTGAATGATCTCATCATGATGGACTTTTTTTAGCTGGAAGTGGGGAACACTGGCCGGTCCAAAAAGCTGTGCATCAGGGTAGCGTTCCAGCAGCATATCGATGCCACCGATATGGTCATGGTGGCTGTGCGTAATCAGGATAGCTTTAAGGTTCAGGCATTCGGTCTGTAAAGCAGCTAAGGCAATCTCGCCAACACCTGGATCAACCATCAAGGCGTCATGGTTAACGCCTATCATCCAGATGTAATTATCCGTCAGGGCCGGGAGGGTATGAATATGCATGGAGTTTTATCCTGAAACGCAAGCCTGCTAGAGTGTAACGGTATCTCACACATCGTGGTGAGGGTGCCCTCATGATGGAGAAGTGATATGCGTATACCCCGGTTATTCCGGACGGATCCACCGATGGACTTGTCGTCAGCGCTGACAGATTTCTGGTCAACTAATTTGGGGCAGCGTGTTCTTCACGAGGAGCGCACGCTGATTCGGCAGGTGTTGCCGCGCTGCTTTGGCCTGCATGCCGCTCAGATCGGATCAACGGTAGATGTGGATTGGCTGGAGGATGCGGTTATTCCGCACCGGTTTGTCGTAGACAAGGGTATGCATGTCAAGGGATTGCAACTATGTAGTGACCCGGAACATCTGGCTTTATCTGCTGAATCCCTGGATTTACTCATGTTCCACCACGGTTTGGATGTAGGTGGCCGGCCGCAGGCATGGTTGCGTGAGGCAACACGGGTTTTACGTCCGGGCGGCCATGTTATGATTGTGGGGTTTAATCCATGGAGTACCTGGGGGGTATTTCGATGGATTTTTTTCCCCTGGCACCGGCAACCCTGGTTAAAGCGACCTTTAAGCCCATCGCGCCTGGTAGATTGGCTGACCTTGCTTGATTTCGCCATTATCGGTTTAGAGGCGACTTATGCCTATCCGCCGTTAAAACATGCTGGAAGTGATTTTTACTGGAGGGGGTGGGCTTGGTTGTTACGTCGCTTTTGCCCGCAGGCAGGAGCTGTGTATGTATTACTGGCGCGCAAGCAGTCAGCCGTCATGACACCTCTCAAATTGTTGCCCAGAGTACGTGCGGTCATGCAACCGGTTTGGTTGGCAGATAGCCGGCCTGCCAGCCGTGATGCAACGGACTCTTAAGGTCCTGTGTTAAATTACTAGGCGGGGTCATCTGCGGTGATGTTCATGTATATATGTATAGAGGGTAGGCTGTATGTCGGATGAGGGGGAAAGGGTTACACCGGTGGAACTGTATGGTGATGGCGCATGCCGCGGTAACCCCGGGCCGGGGGGGTG
Organism: Pseudomonadales bacterium; assembly: GCA_013043915.1. Taxonomy (GTDB): domain Bacteria; phylum Pseudomonadota; class Gammaproteobacteria; order Pseudomonadales; family Moraxellaceae; genus JABEVH01. Next base: position 1,399 of record JABEVH010000111.1, on the reverse strand, counting down.
GGGTGTGCTGTTGCGTTGCGGCGGTAAGGATCGTGAATTGCTGGGCAGTGAACTCATGACCACCAATAACCGTATGGAGTTGACGGCGGTCATTGAAGGTTTGCGCGCGTTGACGCGTCCGTGCGAGGTCAGGGTTTATACGGACTCACGTTACGTCTGCGATGGGATGCGTGAATGGGTGGCAGCCTGGAAAGCCAGGGGCTGGAAAACAGCACAACGACAGCCGGTCAAGAACATTGATTTGTGGCAAGCCTTGGATACAGAACAACAGCGGCATCGTGTCTCCTGGCACTGGGTCAAAGGGCATGCAGGACATATTGAAAATGAGCGTGTGGACATGTTGGCTAATAAGGCTATTGATCGCATGCAACAAGGTGGAAGCAGCTAATGCGGCAAATTGTGTTGGATACAGAAACGACAGGACTCTATGCGGAACAAGGGCATAGGTTGATCGAAGTGGCCGGTATTGAACTCGTGGGGCGCAGGCCCACGGGCAGAACGCTGCATCACTATATCAATCCTGATCGCGAGATAGATGCCGAAGCGACAAAAGTTCATGGTTTTACGTGGGCCATGCTGCAGGATAAACCACGGTTTGCACAATTAGCCGAGGAGTTTCTGAGTTTTGTGCAAGGGGCTGAGCTTATTATCCATAATGCTGCATTTGATATGGGGTTCATTAACCATGAGCTGCAGCGCTTGTCGCCTCCAGGGCCGCGTCTTGAAGACCATGTCGCCGGGGTCATCGATACGCTGGTGTTGGCGCGCAACCGCTACCCCGGACAACGCAATAGTCTGGATCATCTGGTTAAGCGCTGTGAAGTACCGCCTCGTGACCGGCATGTTCATGGTGCCTTACTGGATGCCGAGATTCTGGCTGATGTCTACTTGGTTTTGACCGGCGGGCAGGTGGGCATGTCGCTGGACGGAGAAGAAGAATCAGAAGCAACTTCACCGACGATGCAAGAGCAGCGCAGACCTCTAGCTGTGCGTGAGGCAGCTCTGCGTATGGTACTTCCCTCCGAACAGGAACAAGAAGAACATGAACGTTACAAGCAAGGACTGGATAAGGCTAGCGGTGGTCGCTGCCTCTGGTTACTGAATGAACACAAGGAATCAGCTCAAACGTCTTGATTTTATGAAAATTTTGACTAATTCTTAGAGCATTCTCTGGAAGGATAAGGTTATGGTGAGGGCATCACGCTGGGCATCGTTGAACCTGGTCAAGGCTGAGGTTGATCAAACGCTGGTGACGGTTCAGTCATTCCTTGAAATTTATTTAGAAGAAGGAGGGGATGAGCCCTACCATCAGGCTATGGAGGGGTTGGCGCAGGTGTGGGGAGCCATGCAACTGGTGGGTCTGACCTACGCTGATACCCTGGTGGATCTGTGCAAACAG
>JABEVH010000110.1 GCA_013043915.1 Pseudomonadales bacterium | reverse complement strand
TGCACCTGAAAAACATTCTTCGCCAAATCTAGGCCAATCGTTGTAATCTTCATGATGTCGCCCTCTCTTCGATGTTGGTTCTAAGAAACCTTACTGTGGTACGTTGATGCCGTTTCGGGGAGGGGGCGACCATACCCTTAAAGGCTCAGGTGCTGTGGCTGTATCGTCCGAAAGGTAGAGCAGATTGACAGATAAGGGAATGGACTTGTGGTGAGTGCAGTAGCACTCACGACCGCGACATCCATGCCGCTAGGAACATTCTCGCGCGCGGACATGAGTGTCTTGCCCATAGACCCCTTTCTTTTCAGGGGCCTGCGTAAGCGGCAGTCATCGATTGATGAGCGGGGAGGATGTCAACTACGAATAGCTTCCATCGCTGCTATGAGATGTATTGGATTATGCGTAGGTTCGTACATAGGGTGTACGGTTTTACCGGTTTCAAACAGTCCATAAACGGCCATCTGCGCAGTTCTTACCGAGTATTCAACGGTAAAAACACAATCTTTTGGCGCTTCGGCAAATTGACCCAAGAAAGCAAAGTTGGTAGATCCTTGGGGTATAACATCAGGTCGATCGCCCCTTTCGCGAGGCATAAACAAGCTGTCAATAAATGGCATTGCCACGGGAATGCAATTGATTTTATGGGCCTCGGTGACTGGTTTCATTAAATTTTGTATTTTTAAATGGTAATACAGTTCTTCCAGCATTTCAGCGCCTGTACATTCAGCCATTGTTTTGTCGACAAAGTTTCCTTTTCTATCAGGATATAGACCATAACCCCAGAAAATCTTGACATCATCAAGTTGGTTAGGGAAATGAGGTTGGCGAGCAATGACAAAGGACATCAACCAATTTGAGTCGACCAGCGTTACTAGTCCACCGGTCCCATCAACATTGCCTGAGAAGTTTTCCATATAGTCATGGAACGTCGTATCGTTCATGGTTGCCGTGAATGAATACCATTTTTGTAAATCTATGTTTTTGCAAAAGACATCTGGATGGCCAAAATAGGGATCTTTTTCAGCGATTTTCTTCCAAAGAGTCCAGGAACCAGACTCCGAAACTCCATGGAGTATGGCTGCTGTATTCCAAGTTCCCTGATCTGAAGCATCCGTTATGGAACCATTGGTAAAGAATACAAAATCATTACTTCCGAGTACGATGTCACTCTGATCTACAAAGTGCAGCACGGTTGCAGTTTTTTTTCCATCCGAAAAGTCAAAATCTATATCGGTAACCTCACTACCCATACTGAAATTTACGCCTTTTTCTTCCAAATATTTTTTCATGGGCCGAATAACAGAGTCATATTGATTGTACTTTGTACGCATGACTCCACCTAACTTATGGAGGCCATTAACAAGATGAATGAAACGTTTCAAATATCGTCTCATCTCGGCAACACTGCTACAATTCTGGAAGGCAAACAAAGATGACCAGATAAACCAAAAATTGGTATCAAAGAATCTTGAGTCAAACCAGTCTTCAATTCGACTATTCCCCAAAGAACGTTCTGTGACAAAAATGAGCTTTACGAAATCAGCCTGTTGACCTAGTGATAAACCATAAGACGATACATCCAATTTTTTACCCATGTTAAGAAGCCTTGCCTGGGCGTTGGGGACAAACCGCTTATTAAACTCATAAGATTCATCGCGTACAGAGACGTTGGGATCTTCCAAAGACGGTATGTGCGAAAGTAATTCCCAAAAACATTCATAATGCATTTCAAGCATTCTTCCGCCTCTTACAACAAAGCCTTCTTCACTATTGCCTGCTCCGTCGCAGGCGCCTCCGAGTATATTGTCCTTTTCAATAATATAGATATTCTTTCCAGGCACCCCGGCATCTTTTTCCAAATACACAGCACTGGCAAGCGAGGAAATTCCACCGCCAATTAGATACACGCTTGCATCTTTTGGGTTTTTATCAATATTTGTTTTCATATAAATTACTTTTGTTAGTGAGGTTTTTATTCACACAATTTAAGTCGGAGTTGCGGATAGACATTTCCAATAACAAGGTTTGCAGTCCAAGTAGCGTGGCCACACCCGAAGCACCTGTGACCCGTGCGATGTTGTTTTTAAGTCTGTCAATGTTTTCTATATCGTGCTGCAACGAGGCGTACGATCACGTATGAATAATAGACAGTCCATCGCAGATGGTCTGTTCGAGGCCGCACTTAAAGCCTTGGAATTTCTACTTCAACCAGCGTACCTGAGGTATGCAGGCAAGAGGCTAGGCTGACGCGAGCTCCATGGGCATCAGCGATTTCCTTGACGATAGCCAGGCCTAGACCGGTACCTTCTGAACTTACGTTTTGGCCTCGGTAGAATCGTTCAAAGATCCTGTCAACGTCTGAGGCGTCAATACCGGAGCCGGCATCTTCGATATGAATGATCAGGGCGGTTGCGCTTTTGCTCGTACTGATTTTGACCTGAGAGGACTCCGGGCTGTAGCGCAGGGCATTGTCGATCAGGTTGCCCAGCATTTCTGCCAACATGACGGCATGGCCCTTCATGATAAGGTCATGATCCAGGGTCGCCTGCAAGGATATGTTTCGGGCCATGGCCAGAGGGGCATAGGCATCGATCACCTGGCGAAGTAATGCAGAGAGATCCAAGGTGGTCATGTCGATTGGTAAACCTGGTTCAGCACGTGACAGGCTCAACAACTGGGTTACCAGGCGGGACATACGCAATACAGACTGGTGCAATCGTTGCAGAATGGGGGGTTGCTGGGCAACGGGACAGTCCAGTAATTCAGCTTCGATCAGTACCCGCATGCCTGCCACCGGCGTACGCAGTTGGTGGGCAGCATTGGATACTAGCCGTTTTTGCGAGGTATAGCTGGCTTCAAAGCGCTGGATCAGGGTATTAAAGGCGGTAGTTAAGGGACGTACTTCATCGGGTACGGTATCGGTAGGCAAAGGATGAAAGTCCAGGCTGGAACGTTGATTGACCGTTTCGGATAAACGGAGTAGGGGACGTAGTGCTCTATGCACGGCGTACCCTACGACCAGGGTCGCTAGCAATAGAAAAAAAAGCACAGGAGCAATGCTTTGCTGAAGGATTTCACGCGCCATGGCCTGGCGTTTTTTTAAGGTTTCAGCAACTTCGACAATGACCGGTTGCGTGTTATCACCCTGGGCATAAATGCGTGCTGCTGAAATGCGTATAGCTATTCCCTGATGCTGGCCATCAAAAAATACCGGTACCTCATCTCGGGCATGCAGCACCGGGCCTAGGGGAAGGGTGGCATCTCCTTGTAAAGTTCGACCATCCAGTGTTTTGACGGCATAGTAGATGCTGTCCATGGGATCAACTTCTAACATGCGTCTGGCTATGGGAGGGAGATCAACGGTCACGTGGCCTGCGTGCGAGTGCACTAAAATACCTAGGGTGAGAACGCTGTCATACAGCGCCCGGTCATAGACAGTTTCTGAAATATGGATGCTGCGATAGTAAGCGTTGAGGCTGATTACGCCCAATAGGCTTAGTAAGGGAATCAGTAGCCAGGCCAGCAGGTTTTTTTTAATGGATGGAGGTGTCATGGCTGGACTTCTGTAATAAGGTAGCCGGCACCTCGTACGGTCTGGATGGCAATGCCGTAAGGTTCAAGTTTTTTTCTTAGCCGGAAAATCGAAACTTCAATGGCGTTGCCACCAAGCTCATTATCCCAGGAGCTGAAACGTTGTATCAGATCATCTTTGGGTACCAATTGGCCTGGGTGCAGGAGAAGAACTTCCAGAAGTACATAGTCACGAGGCGTAATTTTAATAAGCTCATCTTCTACGGACACACTGTGGTTGCGCGTATCCACCTGCAATTTGCCACAGGTCAGTATGGCAGAGGTACCGGTACCACGACGCAATAAGGCACGCACCCGTGCAGAGAACTCTTCCATGGAGAATGGTTTGACCAGGTAATCATCAGCACCGGCATCCAGGCCTTCAACGCGGTCAGTAATACTATCGCGGGCCGTGAGCAGCAGGACCGGTATATCTGATTTGCGCAAGCGCAGGGTTTTAAGTACCTCCAGTCCCGACATGCGCGGTAAGCCTATATCGAGGATGACTACATCATAAAGCTGGGTGAGCAACCAGTGATTGGCTGAGAGTCCATCTTCGACCAAATCCACGGTATGACCCTGCTTATGCAAGCCTAACTGGATGCCGTAACCAAGATCGGCATCATCTTCGACCAGAAGAATACGCATAGATCATAATTCCTTGAATACCTGTTCCTTGTAAGGAAGCTGTAAGCAAATCAGGAGTAAGTTAACGCCACGTCGATGAGTTCACTTCATTTTTGAGAACGGTTCACCATGAGCAAGTATAACCGCGCCCCGTTGTTCGCAGCTATCACGCTGGCGATGGGCCTGACTGGCTGGGAAGTGCATGCCTCACTGGCCAGGGTAGATCATACGCATGCCTCAAATAGCACGGTTCCCGCTGATCCTGAAAGTGTGCTACTTAACAATCTGCAAATGCGCTCCATCCATGTTGAGCCTGTGGTGCAACATAAGTTTGTGCCCGCTATGTCTGTGCCGGCTTATGTCGATTTTGATCAGGATCATACGACGACTGTCTACCCGGCTTATGCCGGTATCATCGATAAAATTGCAGTGCGTGTTGGCGATCATGTTCGTCGTGGACAACTGCTCTACACCATTAACAGCCCCGATCTGGTACAAGCTGCTTCTCAGGTGTTGACCAGTCACAGCAACCTGCTGCTGGCACAAAATTCCTTGCAGCGAGCACAGGCGATGCTGCGTATCCAGGCTAGTGCCGGCAAGGATGTTGAGCAAGCCCTGGCCGATGAACGTTCAGCTGAAGCCTCCTATCAGGCCGCTCGCCGTACGTTGCAGGTGATGGGTTACTCGGAGGCCCAGGTCGATCATTTATTGCAGCAGGGCAAGATCGATAAAACCCTGGAAGTATTGAGTCCTATGACTGCCGAGGTGGTTTTACGTAATGCCGCTGTCGGTACGCTGGTGCAGCCTGGAACGGCTCCAGCTCCTTTGACCTTGGCTTCTTTGGATACGATCTGGCTGGTCGCCCAGGTGCCTGAATCCGGGGTTGCCCAACTGGCGCTCGGTGAACCTGTCAGCGTGACGGTCGATGCCTATCCGGGTCAGGAGTTTAGCGGCAAGATCGATCGTATGGCAGCAGCGCTGGATCCGAACTCGCATCGGGTTGAGGTACATGCCGTGATTGCCAACCCGGGACATAAATTATTGCCACAGATGATGGCAACGGTTCGGCTGCAAACCTCGGCGCCTGTGACTTATCCTGATTTGCATGAAAGTGGGGTCGTGCGCGAGAGTGACGGTACCATCAGCGTATGTGTAACGCCAGGCAAATA
>JABEVH010000109.1 GCA_013043915.1 Pseudomonadales bacterium | reverse complement strand
GGCCAGAGCACTGGTCACGCGTCCGGCGGTGGTGCTGGCAGATGAACCTACCGGAAATCTGGATCAACAAAATGCGGGTGCTGTTCGTGATCTGCTTTGTCAATTAAACGAGCAACTGGGAATCAGTTTTGTTATCGTCACGCACGAGCCGGCCTTGGCCGCGCGCGCCCACCGTGTCCTTAGAATGCGTGATGGGTGCTTGTGTGCTGATGGACAGGACCAGGATGAATAATATAACAGGGGAGAAGTGAACCGTGTGGGAACTCATCAAAGCCGGTGGTTGGGCTATGTTGCCTATTATACTTGCGTCGATCGTGGCCTTAGGGATCAGTCTGGAACGACTGTGGACTTTGCGGCGCTCTCGTATCGTACCCCCGGATCTTTTGATGCAGGTGTGGAACTGGATACGTAATAAGCAACTGGATGCGGCACGAGTCAAAGCCATACGCACAGGCTCGCCGCTCGGAGAGATTTTTGCCGCCGGGCTAATTAATTCCCGGCATGGCAGAGAGATCATGAAGGAAGCTATTGAGGAAGCAGCCAGTCGAGTCGTGCACGATATGGAGCGTTACATGACCCTGCTGGGTACTATCGCCGTTATATCACCTCTGCTCGGTTTGCTCGGTACGGTTTTTGGTATTATCCAGACCTTTATGAGTATCACCTCGCATGGCAATGCGGATCCTGCCATGCTGGCAGCGGGTATTTCGCAGGCATTGGTAACGACAGCGGGGGGGCTGGTCGTGGCCATTCCTGCGTTGATTATGCATAGGACTCTGATGCGCCGTATCAGTACCATTACGGTGGATATGGAGCAGCAGGCGATTAAATTGGTCGATATCGTGCATGGTGATCGTGAGGTGGATGTGGCGGAGAGATCAGCATGAAATTTAGACGCCCGGCTCAGGACCCGCTCGAAATCAATTTGACACCCCTGATTGATTGCCTGCTGTTCCTGCTGATTTTTTTTATGTTATCCACCAGCTTTACCAAAGCTAGCCGATTGCATCTGACCTTGCCACAGGCGCATGGCGATGCTACGGCTCCAGCGCCCAGTCAACCTTTGATCGTGACGGTAACGCGTGAAGGCCGCTATGCCGTTAACGGCGTGGTGGTCGAGAGTAGCGATGAGCAGGCTTTGCAGACGGCAATTGACAAGGCGAGTGGTGGCAAACGGGATATGGATTTTGTGATCTCCGCCGATGGAGCCAGTCCGCATCAGACGGTGGTCACGGTGATGGATGCAGCCGGACGCCTAGGATTTGTCAACTTAAGTATCAGTACGCGGTCTTCGGATGAACATTGAGTCGGAAGCCAGTTATCCTGGTGCTGTGGTTCTGCGTCGGTTATTGCGTTATTCACAGCTTTACTGGCCGTACTTTTTGTTGGGTTTGTTTGGTTTTGCCTTGAATGCAGCCGCTGAAAATGGTGCCGTGCAGGTCATAAAATTCATCACTGATGCCCTGTCCAGCCATGATTCAAGAGCTCGTTTCTGGATACCCTTGCTGGTGATCGCTCTGGTTTTTGTGCGTGGGCTGGGGTCGTTCGTCGGTAATTACTATATCTCTTTGGTGGCGCGAAATATTGTTTACCGGCTACGCTTGGAAATGTTTAACAAGTTGTTGACCTTGCCAGCGTCTTACTATCATCTTAATTCTTCGGCTCGTATCGCTTCAAAAATTCTCTACGATGTTGAGCAGGTGACTTCGGCGGCAACCGATGCGGTCATTTCCATAGCGCGAGAAGGATTTACGACGATAGCTTATTTGAGCCTGTTGTTTTGGTACAACTGGCGCTTGTCTTTGCTGATTATTCTGATAGGACCGCTGATCGGTAAGGTAGTTCAGCTGGCCTCGCAACGCTTCCGGCGTTTGAGCCACCGTATCCAGGGTTCCATGGGAGACATCAATCACATTAGCAATGAAACCATACAGGGCTATAACGTCGTCAAAAGTTTTGGCGGTGAGGCTTATGAACGGCAACGCTTTGAACGCGCATCGAATGAGTACTTGCGGCAGACCATGAAAATGGTGGTGACCAGTTCGATCAATACGCCGGTGGTACAGCTGATCATTGCGCTGGCGATGTCGTTCATCGTCTGGCTGGCTTTGGGGCCCGGGCTGACGGGATTTCATTCGGCGGGGGAGTTTATCGCTTATTTTACGGCGGCGGGGCTCTTGGCCAAGCCTGTGCGGGCATTGACTGATGTGAACCAGAAAGTTCAGCGCGGTATAGCGGCGTCACAGTCTGTTTTTGCCCTGATTGATTTGCCAGAAGAAGATGACTCAGGGGAACTGGCTCCGGCAACGGTTAAGGGAGATTTGGTATTTCGCGATGTCAGTTTTGCTTACCATGATCATGAGTGGGTCTTGCAAGACATCAGTTTTACCGTTAAAGCCGGGCAGACTGTGGCGATCGTTGGTCGGTCAGGGGCCGGGAAAAGTACCCTGGTCAATCTCTTGCCCAGGTTTTACGAGACGACCAGGGGACAGATTTTACTTGATGCAGTACCGCTTGAGCATTATCGCCTCCATGCCTTGCGTCGATATGTGGCTACGGTTAGCCAGAAAGTAATGTTGTTCAACGACACGGTGCGTGGCAATATTGCTTACGGAGCTTACGCTGACTGTTCGAGAGAAGAGGTGGAGATGGCATGTGCTGCTGCTTATGCGCATGACTTCATCATGGCTCTGCCGCAGGGCTACGATACCCCCATAGGTCAGGATGGTGTGCAGCTTTCCGGAGGTCAGCGCCAACGTCTGGCTATTGCCCGTGCTATCTTGAAAAACGCACCATTACTCATTCTGGATGAAGCGACTTCAGCTTTGGATAATGAATCCGAGTTTTACATCCAGCGTGCCTTGGAGAGTATTATGCGGGAAAGAACAACCCTGGTCATCGCGCATCGCCTCTCGACGATAGAAAATGCAGATCTGATCCTGGTGATGGATCAGGGGCGGCTTATCGAACAGGGCACGCATGCAGAGTTGCTGGCCCTGGGGGGGATGTATAAGCAATTGCATAGCAGAAACTTTGCTGATATGGAGGAGGGTCCCGGGTGAGGGATGCCATCTTGCGCCGCTGGTATGGTCAACCAGGCTGGTTACTGCTGTTCTGGCCACTGGAGTTGATATTTGCCATCGTGGTCAGGTTACGTAGAATGGCCTATCAGCATGCCTGGCTCAATCGCGTTAAATTGCCTGTGCCTGTGATCGTGGTGGGCAATCTGTCTGTCGGTGGAAACGGTAAAACACCCTTGGTTTTAGCCCTGGCTGAACATCTGCGCGCAGCGGGTTGGCATCCGGGCATCATCAGTCGAGGCTACGGTTCGATGGTGCGATCAGGTTACCATCATGTCATGCCGGATGATGATGCGGTTAGGGTAGGTGATGAGCCTTTGCTGTTAGCAAGGCGTAGTGCCGTCCCAGTGTATATCGGGCCTGACCGTTCGCAGGTGGCCAAGGCACTCTTGCAAGCACATTCGCAGATTGATGTTTTGATCAGCGATGATGGTTTACAGCATTATGCGCTGGGTCGTGATCTGGACATAGTGGTTATGGATGCTCAGCGTCGCCTGGGAAATGGCCACCTATTACCGGTGGGGCCCTTGCGTGAGCCCGGGTATCGTTTGCGCGAGTTTTGTGTGGTCTATCATGGTGATGAAGCTCCGCTGCAGAGTTTTCGTATGC
>JABEVH010000108.1 GCA_013043915.1 Pseudomonadales bacterium | reverse complement strand
AGAGCAGCAGACGGCACAACGCTACGCGACGGCGTTCGCCCCCAGAGAGCAAACTGACATCGGCATCCCAGGCCGGTAAACGTAAGGCATCAGCCGCCTGTTCCAGCTGATTATCCAGGTTATGGGCGTCCCATAACTGTACAACGGCCTCCAAAGCCTCTTGGCGTCGTGATAAAGCATCGAAATCTGCATCGGGCAGGGCATAGGCAGCAAAGACTTCATCCAGCTCCTGCAGCGCATTGAGTGCCTCGCGTACGCCGTCTTCGACATTGCCTCTTACATCCTTGGCTGGATCAAGTTGCGGCTCCTGGGGCAGATAACCTATCTTGATGCCTGGTTGAGCGCGGGCCTCACCCTGAATGTCGGTATCCACGCCTGCCATAATGCGCAACAGGGTCGACTTTCCTGCGCCATTTAGGCCGAGTACACCGATCTTTGCCCCGGGGAAAAACGAAAGGGAAATATCCTTAAGGATTTCTCTTTTGGGCGGGACAATCTTGGCAACGCGGTTCATGGTGTATATGTATTGAGCCATAGGGCCATCCTGTTGAAAATGCGTAGTTCAACGCCATTGTTGGGGTATTTTAGCGGGTCAGTTTGTCCAAAAGCCATGTCTGTGCCGGTCGGGCATCGTCCGTGGCTAGTTCGGGCAACCAGGTACCATCGGCCTGCAATATCCAGGACTGACGATTATCCCGTAAATAGGCTTGCAATCCCTCTTTCATGATGCGCTTGCGTAAATCAGGTTCCTCCACGGGAAAGCATGTTTCTACGCGGGAGATAAGATTTCGGTCCATAAGGTCAGCACTGGAACAATATAATTTTGAATCACCACCATGGGCAAAATAATAAACCCGAGAATGTTCCAGAAAACGGCCGATGATGGAGCGCACATAAATATTTTCAGTCACCCCCGCGATGCCTGGGCGCAAGCCACAGATGGATCTGATGATCAGGTCTACGCGCACCCCCGCCTGCGAAGCACGCATCAAGGCCTGCATAATCTGTTTTTCTGTAATGGCATTGCATTTCAAAATGATATGACCCGGATGCCCTTCCAGAGCCAACTGACGCTCTTCTTCGATCAAACCCAATAATTGGCTGTGTAGCGTGAAGGGAGCATGAAACAGTTTTTTAAGTTTGGCGGTGCGACCCATGCCGGTCAGTTCCTGAAAGATTTTGGCAACATCTTCACAAAGCTCAGGGTTTGCTGTCAGTAGCGAGTAGTCGGTATAGAGCCTGGCATTGCCCGCATGATAATTGCCTGTACCGAGGTGGACGTAGCGCAACAACCGGTTTTTTTCACGTCTGACGATCAAAATCATCTTGGCATGGGTTTTATAGCCAACGATGCCATAGACCACAATGGCGCCGGCTTCCTGCAGCAGATTAGCCACTTCGATATTGGAGGCTTCGTCGAAGCGTGCCCGTAGCTCGATAACTGCGGTGACCTCTTTGCCATTGCGTGCAGCCTCAGCAAGCGTTTGTACCACTTCTGAGTCAGGTCCGGTGCGATACAGGGTTTGTTTGATGGCCAGAACCTGAGGGTCTCGGGCTGCCTGGCGCAGCAGTTCGACGACGGGAGCAAAAGACTGAAACGGGTGCATCAGCAAGACATCACGAGTCTTTAATGCTTCAAAATAGTTTTCACTCTTTTGTAGAACTTCCGGGATCGAAGGGGTGAAAGGGGGATAATTGAGGCGGGGACGATCCATGCTAAGCCAGAGGCGAGCTAAGTTGACGGGCCCGTTAACGCGGTATAAATCCTGATCATCCAGTGAAAATTTGCGTAAAAGATAATCGATAATCAGCTGGGGGCAGTTATCAGCCACTTCGAGGCGGACAGCATTGCCATAACGTCGCGACAATAATTCTCCTTTGAGGGCGGAAGCTAAATCTTCCATGTCGTCCTCATCCAGAGTAAGGTCCGCATTGCGGGTGACGCGGAACTGGTAGCAACCTGAGGCAGTCATGCCGGGAAAAAGTTCACTGACATGTTCATGAATGATGGAAGACAGTAGCACATGCTGATCGCCTCCATCGGTTAGCTCATCAGGCAAACGTACAACGCGTGGTAGAGAACGTGGTGCAGGAACAACGGCTAATTCAATTTGGCGACCGAAAGCATCCTTACCTTCGAGGGATACAATAAAGTTCAGACTTTTATTGACCAGCCGGGGAAACGGATGCGCAGGGTCCAGGCCTATAGGGGTTAACACCGGAAGAACCTGTTCACGAAAATATCGCCTTACCCAGCTGGCCTGCGTTTCATTCCACTCATCGCGTCGTAAGAAGCGGATATTTTCAGCGGCGAGTGCGGGTAACAGTTCTTCATTAAGTAACCGGTACTGCTCATCAACAGCTACATGGCAAATGGAGCCAATCTGTTTGAGCAGTTCTTGCGGTAGCATGCCATCAGGGCCCGGGCTGGCCCGGTTAAGTCTGAGTTGTTGCTTGAGGCCGGCCACACGGATCTCAAAGAATTCATCAAGGTTGCGCGAAAAAATAATCAAAAAATTGAAGCGATCGAGTAAGGGATGCGCTGTGTCACGGGCCTGAGCTAAAACTCGACGGTTAAACTCCAGAATACTGAGTTCACGATTTAAGTAGAAATCAGGGTTATTCAGATCGATCACAGCATCTTCCACGATGATCTCCGCAGGACAATAAGGCCCAAGTTCCATTAGCTGGTTTGTGTACGTGCCAAATAGTGAAGCATGTCTTTTGCAAAATAGGTCAGTATGGCATCAGCGCCTGCGCGTTTGATGCAGAGTAACGATTCGCACATGACCTTTTCCATGTCCAGCCAACCTCGTTCTGCAGCTGCTCGGTGCATGGCATATTCGCCGCTGACCTGGTAAACCAAGGTGGGTACCTGAAAGCTGTCCTTAACCTCACGCACAATATCAAGGTAGGGCATGCCAGGCTTGACCATGACCATATCAGCGCCTTCAGACAAGTCCAGGGCGACTTCGTGCAGAGCTTCCTGGCGGTTACCAGGGTCCATCTGGTAAGAGGATTTATTGCCTCCTTTGAGATTGCCGCTGGACCCGATGGCATCACGGAAGGGGCCGTAATAGGCTGAGGCATATTTGGCAGCATAGGCCAGTATGGCGGTGTTGACGTGGCCATCCTGCTCTAAAGCTGCACGAATGGCAGCAATGCGGCCGTCCATCATGTCCGAAGGGGCAACGATATCAGCACCAGCTTCAGCATGAGACAATGCCTGCTGCACCAGTACATCGCGGGTGATGTCATTCATGACATATCCCTCGGCATCGATAATGCCATCCTGGCCATGCACCGTAAAAGGGTCCAGGGCAACGTCAGTGATAATGCCTAAATCAGGCAGAGCATCTTTTAAAGTGCGTACAGCGCGCTGTACTAACCCATAAGGGTTATAGGCCTCTTCAGCTAACAAGGATTTAGCTTCTGGGGGTGTGACGGGAAAAATGGCCACAGCAGGTAAGCCTAGTTCATGCCAGAGGGTGGCATCCTTGATGAGCTGGTCGATAGAGAGACGTTCAACACCTGGCATGGAGCCAACTTCTTCGCGGCGTGATTCGCCCTCCAGGATAAATACAGGGTAGATCAGGTCGTCAGCACTAATTTTGTGTTCACGTACCAGGCGTCTGCTGAAATCATGAGCACGAAGTCGGCGCATACGCGTAGCTGGGTAAGGTGCACGGGGGGAAGCGAAGTTCATGCTGATCTCCACAAAATGCTGGTGGGTAGTGTCGCTTGTTCAAGTTGATGTAGATAGGCGAGCGCTTCATCACGATGTAACCCGCACATGCTGAAGCTGGGCTGCAAGCCAGAACAAAATTGGGGACGTTCAGGAGAACCCATCAGGCGGCATAAGCCTGCCTCATCAAGTTGCACACAAGGTACGCCAGCTGGTTTGCCAAGGGGCATGCCAGGCAGCGGTGATGTGATCGACGGGGCAATGCAACAGGCGGCACAGCCCGGTCGACATTCAAGATGTTGCATGTTGGTCCAGTTCATCACTGAGTTGTAGCCACTCGGCCTCACAGTTCTGGATACGGGATTTAATCCGCTCTGACTCTGAAATCAGTTCTATAAGTTGGGTCTTATTAGCATCAAGATACATGGTTTCATCGTGCATGCGTTCGCTTAGGGTCCGATTTTGATCGTTCAGTTTGGCAAGCTCATCTTCAAGTTGCTGCAGACGTTGTTGCATAGGACGTTGCTGCTGCCGTTTTTCAGCGCGGATCCTTTTTTCTTCACGGCGATCTGTGCGTTCGCGGGGGCTGGAAGCTCCGCCGGCAGGTTGGCGCAGCCATGCGGCGTAGTCGTCAATATCGCCGGCAAAATCGGTGATGGCTCCGCCATCAACCAGTAAAAAGCGTTCGCAACAACTGGACAGCAGCGTGCGGTCATGAGAAACCAGAACCACAGCCCCTTCAAACTCCTGCAGGGCAAGGTTTAAGGCCAGGCGCATTTCAATGTCAAGGTGGTTGGTGGGTTCGTCCAAGAGCAACAAATGCGGGCGGCTATAGACGCAGAGCGCTAGCGCCAGGCGAGCCCGCTCGCCTCCGGAGAATCGACCACAAGGCGCATGTACATGATCGCCACTGAATCCAAATCCCCCAAGAAACTGACGCATATTAAGTTCAGAAACGCGAGGGTTCATGCGCTGTAGGCACAGCATGGGGGTATCGTCATCAGCAAAGGCATCAACCTGGTGTTGATGAAAATACGCTAACTTTATTCCGTCAGCGCGGTGAACGTGCCCGGCAAGCAGGGGGAGTTCTTCAGCCAGCAGCTTCATCAGGGTGGATTTGCCAGCACCATTGCGCCCGAGCAGACCTATGCGATCCCCCGGCGCTAGTTGCAGATTAATACCTTGCAAATGAATATGTTCACCATAACCAGTCGCGGCATGTTCAAGATCCAGCAACGGTTGAGGCATACGCTCAGGAGCGATGAACTGAAATCGGAAGGGCGAGTCCGCATGCAGCGGAGCAATCATCTGCAGTTTCTCCAGTCGTTTGATACGACTTTGAGCCTGCCGTGCTTTAGTCGCTTGTGCCCGAAAGCGGTCAACAAATGACTGCAGATGGGCGCGTTCTCTTTCCTGCTTGACGCGCATCTGTTCCTGCTGCGCAAGACGTTCTGCGCGTGCTCGCTCAAAGGCTGAATAGTTGCCAGCGTAGTAGCGTAATTCGCCCTCGGCCAGATGCAGCATGTGCTGACAAACAGCATCCAGAAAATCCCTGTCATGGGCGATCAGCAATAATAATCCAGGGTAACTCTTGAGCCAGTCTTCCAGCCAGAGCAGTGCATCCAGATCCAGATGGTTGGTAGGTTCATCGAGCAGCAATAGATCAGAGCGGCACATGAGCGCGCGAGCCAGGCCAAGTCGCATGCGCCAACCACCAGAGAAGTCTTTGACCTGTCGAGTTTCATCCAGGGTTTTGAAACCGAGTCCTGCCATCAACGTGCTGGCCCGTGCCTTGGCAACATAGCCGCCGGCTGCATCATAGTCGGCATGCGCTGCAGATAGGGCATCACCATCATCGGCGAGCTCAGCAGCAAGCAAACGCGCCTCAATCTGGCGCAAAGGAGCATCACCATCCAGAACATAGTCCAGGGCCAGTTGATCCGTGGCCGCAACTTCCTGCTCCATGCTGGCCAGTGTCCATGCAGCAGGAAGAGCAAGCTCCCCTCCATCGGTCTGCAGGGTTCCTTTGAGCAGGGAGAATAGACTGGATTTACCAGCACCATTTTCTCCAGACACACCCACATGCCAACCTGGAAATAACCTGATGTTGGCTTCGGAGAAAATCAATTTACTGCCACGGTGGAGTGTGGCTTGTCTTAGTTCTATCATGCGATCAGATTAACACATGGAACATGGTATGAGCACCCCACGCGACTTAGAAAACCCACTCTGGGCCTATACCTTGAAGGTATATCAATATTCAAACTTCCGTGGATGGGCTCAGACCCTGTGGCATCACTACGGCATGGATAGCAGCCTATTGCTGGCTTGTGGCTATGCTGCCAGTCAGCAATGCCTGCTGCGCAAGGAAGACTTTGATCAGATATTAGTGATCTGTCGAGAATTTCATGAGGCCTATCAGAACAGATTGGGCGCACTACGCCAAAAGATCAGTCATGACCCGGAAATGACGGAAGCTCTAAGTCAAACATGGGCAGAGTTATTAGCTAAAACTGAATTACAGGCAGAGCAGGTGCAGCAAGCATCGCTTTACTCTGTGCTGGGTTGGCGCCCCTTGGCAGGGTTGCCCCAAGCGCAGTCCTTGGCAAAAAACTTGAAAAACTATGCCGTTGCACTCGGATTTAATCCGGATCGAGACCCAAGGTTGGTCGCTGAACTTCAGGCGGTAGAGGAAGAACTTTGCAGGTCAGGTAGACACGACAAAGCCCGATAACTGGACTTTGCCGTGATGAAAACTACAGCTTATTTCGAAGCAGGCGGGTACCCCGAGTCTGTGCTGGGGTTATACACTTTATCATCCTTAGGTGCTGCTGGTTTAGCGGCAGGAGCTTTGGCTGCAGGTGCTGCCGGTTTAGCGACAGGAGCTTTGGCTGCAGGTGCTGCCGGTTTAGCGACAGGAGCTTTGGCCGCAGGAGCTGCCGGTTTAGCGACAGGAGCTTTTGCCGCAGGTGCTGCCGGTTTAGCCGCAGGAGGAGCTTTGGCGGCCGGTTTAGCGGCCGGTTTAGCCGCAGGAGCTTTAGCAGCCGGGGCCTTGGCGGCAGGTTTAGCGGCAGGCTTGAGTGCTTTTTTGATGTAATCGCCAATTTTGCTTTTCTTCTGCAATTCTAACATGGCCTTCTGGGCTTGCTTGAAGTCGTCCTTGGCCAAGTTAAGCAGAACCTTGATCTCTTTGATGGCCTCTTTAGTCGCGCCTTCGATCTGAGATTTGAGGTCTTTATCCTTGATTCCATCCAGTTGTTTCTTGAGACGATCAGTCAGATCTTTTTCAAGTTTGGCAGCCATCTTTTGCACACGCTCAAGCAACTGCTCATATTCGCTCTGTGCTTTTTTACGTGCATCTTCCAGTTTGTTTTGAATCTTTGCGATCTGTTGCTCTAAGTCCATGGCGGGTTTCTCAGCTGACTTGGCGGGCTTTTTGTCCAGACTAGCCTTGGTTGTGGAACCGGGGCTGGCCTTGGATGCTGCCTTGGCCTTGGGGGCAGGTTTTTCGACAGACATATCACGTCCTCATTTTGGTTGTGCCAGATTGAAAATAGCTGATGATAAAAAAAAAAGCGAGAGCCTTTCCCCTATGATTTGATTGTCTTGCATCAAAAGATCGTAGGTTAAACGCTTATGGGGTCATAGATATGAATTTGATGCCACCTAAAGGCTAAGCTCATGGTCAAATTGAATGTGAGAGTTTATGCTTGGTTGTCGGTGGCGCGCCCACTGTGCTGCCCCATGGAGATTATATAAATGAAGTTCAGTTTGTTGGCAGGAGTCATAATCGCTGCAAGCCTATCACCGCTATGGGCACATGCTGCGACGGTTACCACGGAAGATCAACAGGTGGGCTATGCCTTGGGTTATCTGACGGGTAAGGGAAATGCTACGCATATTCCTAATTTGAACGTCGATATGTTTACCCAAGGTTTCAAGGATGCCTACAGCAACAAAACCCCAGCGATGAGTGAAGAACAAATCAAGGCGACGCTGGAAAAGTTTCGTTCCAAAATGATGATGGAAGAAAAGCAAAGACTGGAAAAAGAGACGACGGCTAATAAAGCTGCCGGTGATGCTTTCCTTGCGGCCAATGCCAAGAAGCCAGGGATTAAGACTTTAGCTGATGGTTTGCAATATGAGGTTGTCAAGGAGGGCAAAGGCCACCATCCTAAACCTTCCGATTCAGTCCAGGTTCAGTATGAAGGCAAGCTGATTGATGGCAAGGTCTTTGATAGCTCTTATGAGCGTAAAGAACCTGCCAAATTTGTGTTGGATCAAGTTATTCCCGGGTGGACGGAAGGCTTGCAGCTAATGACGCCTGGCAGTGTTTACCGTTTCTATATTCCACCAGCACTGGCTTACGGTGAAAATGGCGAGGGGCCGATACCTCCTAATGCTGTTCTGGTATTTAAGGTTGAGTTGCTGAAGGTTGAAAAAACTGCTGCAGCAAATTAGGCTCTGACTTCTGCCATGACACCGGTCGTTATTTGCGATCGGTGTCAGGTATTTTGATTTCCCCGGATTTTACCAGACGCCCTGCCAGCAGGCCAGCTTCGAACATCAGACACATGGGGACGGCCAGCATCAGCATGGAAAATGCGTCAGGCGGAGCCAGGAACATGGCTGCAAAGAAATTACCTACAATGATGTAACGTCGTTTGCTGGCCAAGCTGTCTGCACTGACCAGATTACTCCAGATCAGTAGAAACGTAGCTACTGGAATTTCAAAGGCTAGCCCAAACACCAAAAAAAACTTCATAGCGAAATTGATGTAGTGGTTGATATCAGTCATCAACTGCACATGGTCGGGGCCTATATGAGTAAAGAAATGCAGGACCGAGGGTAAAATTAGAAAATAAGCAAAAGCGACTCCCGTATAAAAAAGTATGACAGAGCTTATGAGCAGGGGTATCGCGATTCGTTTCTCGTGTCGATACAGGGCCGGAGCGACAAAGCCCCAAAGTTGGAAAAGTATGTAGGGCATAGCGACAAAAATGGCTACGAGAAAACTTAAGCGTATGGGTGCCATAAAGGGCGAGGTCAGATCAGTGGCTACGAGATGTGAGCCTTCAGGAAGCAGCGCCAGCAGGGGATGAGAAAGTACATCAAATAGCCGGTCAGCTTGCCAAACCAACACTCCAAACACCAGAAGCAATGCCACGATGCTGCGTATTACGCGCGTACGTAGCTCGGAGAGGTGACTAAAAAAAGATTGTTGATTATCGTCAGGAGGTTGTGTTTCAGGCATCGTTGGATGGCTTCGTGGATGAGGAGGGCTGGGGAGGGCGCAGGCTGGACTCCATGACGCGTAGTTGATCTTCAAGTTGTTGACGCAGTTCGACCGTGCCTGCTGCCTCAATCTGTTTTTTTATACTGGCACGCAATTCCTGCAAGGCGACTTCTTTTTCAATATCGGCTTGAATATCGACGACCATTCGCCGCAAACGCCCAGCCCACGCCCCTGCCATACGAGCGGCATGTGGCAGCTTTTCGGGGCCCAACACGACCAAAGCCACCACAGCAAGTAATAACAGCTCACCTAAACCAAAATCAAACATGCGCTATTAACCCGTATGCCCCGATTCACGGGAAGTATCCTTAACAATAGATGCCGTCGTAGAGGCATCAGGTTTTTGGTGGGCGAGGTTCTCCTGTGGTGGGGGGGCAGATGGTTGTTCGCCCTCACGCATGGCCTGTTTGAATCCGTTGATGGCGCTGCCAAGATCGCGGCCTACATTTTTCAGTCGCGATGTACCAAATACCATGACCACAATAATCAATAACAGCAGAACATGGACAATACTTAAGTTACCTAGCATGATGGTACTCCTTCGGTCTAGGATTAGGTGGTACGCCCCGCTTTTTCTTCAAGACCAGAGAGGTTGAAGCGTCGGGCCAATTCATTCAAAACATCATGGGGTCCCAGCCCTAAGTGCGCAAGCATTACCAGGCTGTGAAACCATAAGTCGGCCGTTTCGTAAATGACGGCATCAAGTTTTCCGTCACGTTCAGCATCCTTGGCAGCAATCAAGGTTTCCGTACACTCTTCGCCTACTTTTTCCAGAATCTTGTTGAGTCCCTTCTGGTAAAGCTGAGCAACATAGGACTGAGCAGGATCTGCCTGTTTACGTTCTACCAGAATCTGGCCTAGTTCAGTCAGAATGTCCATAAATTTGCTCGTTCGTTTTCAATATTGGATCGATTGACACCCAAGAGCCCTGATTCAGGTGGCGGTAAAAACAGGATACTCTGCCTGTGTGACATGCAATGCCGCCAATTTGTTCAACTCTAAGCAGCAAAGCATCGCCGTCACAATCTATCCAGATGCCGTGTAACTTTTGAACGTGCCCTGAATCCTCGCCTTTACGCCATAGTTTTTGGCGAGACCGTGAAAAATAGACCGCCCTGCACTCCTGGAGCCTTAGGGTAAGTGATTCAGCATTCATCCATGCCATCATCAAAACGCGCCCATTTTGCCAGTCTTGAGCGATAGCAGGCACTAACCCTTGTTCATTCCAAAGAATCTCATCCAGCAAACTCATCGTATCACCCTACGGGGTTGGCATCACTGAATTTCATCGGTAAACCTCTTAGGTCAACAGCCATCCTAGCATCAATCCTGCGGCTAAAGGCCAAGCTAGGTGTTCCGTCGATAGGTGCAGAGCCATGCCTGTAGCCAGCCAGATTCCGGAAGCCAGCAGAATCTGGCGCTGCCTTCGCAGTTGAGCCGGCAGTGTTTCAGCCAAGTCTTGTACGTGTTGCTGTTGTTCTTGTTGCAAGGTTAACTGTCCCTGGCGTCCCAGCAGCGCATCATGAACCATGTAAGGCAGTTCGGGTAACATGGTCAGCCATTGGGGTAGTGCTGCACTGGCAGAGCGCCACAGGGCTTGAGGGCCAATTTGATCAGCCAGCCATTGCGATAACAAGGGACGACTCAAGGACCAGATATCTAGATCGGGATAAAGTCCCCTGCCTAAACCCTCGACGTGCACCAGTGTTTTAAGCAAAATAACAAATTGTGTGGGGATAATCAGTCGGTAGCGCCTTGCCAAGTCGAGCAAACCCAGCAAGGTGGGTGCAAAATTAATGGTCGCGATCGTCTGATCTAATACGGGAGTGATCAAATCGCGTACGGCATCTTCCAGATCTTCCAGGTCAGTGCCCGGAGGTATCCACCCGGAACCCCAGGCCACACGAATCAATTCGGCGAAGTCACGTTGCGTCAAAGCCAGTCCAAGGCGGGCTACGGCCAGCTGATCTTTTTTGCGCAACGAGCCGATAATGGCACAGTCCAGTGCTATATAACGGGGTTGTTCAGGGTTGTCCAGTTCAACAAATACATTGCCAGGATGCATGTCGGCATGGAAAAAATTATCACGAAATAATTGCGTAAAGAATACTGTAAGCCCTGTTTCTGCCAGTACCTTGCGGTTGATTCCCGCGCGAGATATTTCACTATCTCGGTTTATGGGAACACCGTAGATGCGTTCACTGACCATAATGCTGGATGTCGATAAAGAAGGTTCTACCCAAGGGACGTACAGTAGCGGAGAATTCAAGAAATTCTGCCGCAATTTTTGTGCATTATCGGCTTCGCGCTTCAGATCGCATTCGTTGAGTAAGGTCTTTTCATAGTCCAGGATGACACGTTGCAAGTGTAGCCGGCCAGCTTCAGGCCAGCGTTGTTCAATTTGTCCGGCAAGGGCCAAGAGCAATGCCATGTCAGTACGCACAGCATCAGCTATTTGAGGTCGTAAGATTTTGACCACGACCTCGCGTTCATCAAACAGTTGAGCGGTATGCACCTGAGCTATGGATGCTGCAGCCAGAGGTTGAATATCAAAGCGCAAGAACAGCTCATTCAGTGGGCGCCCGAGTTCAAGCTCTATAAGGGCAATGGCAATGGATGGGGAAAAAGGACGTACGTTATCTTGCAGTTGCGTCAGTTCATCGAGTATCCGCGGAGGTAAAAGATCACGGCGAGTTGCTACCAGCTGACCTAGCTTGATAAATACGGGGCCCAGTTCTTCGCAAGCCAGACGTAGACGTTGCTCCGCAGGTCCGCGTGCCGTGGAAGGCATCCACCAGGCTGGATGCATGCGAAAGCAAAGTTTCAGCAGTTGTATGGGCCAGGGCAAGGCAGAAGGGAGTAGCTGATCAATTTGGTAAAAAGCTAAAATGCGCCACATGGTAAGCATGCGGTACAGGTGTGACCACCAGCCATGTTTCATCGTGCAGGCTCCTGCAGACGTGCAACTCGTTGTTCCAGACGGGTCAATTTATCATGAAGCCGATCCGCATCTGATCGTGCATCCTGAATGTCAGTAAATGCTTCATCGCTTTCCCATCGCATGGGAATAGCACCAAGCTCCTCTTGCAAATAATCTCGGCTGTTCTGGAACATGACGCGAGCGCTGTGGCGGGTTAGGCTGATGAGCTGCCTTAAACCTCGACCAAGGTGATGAGCGCCCTGGTCCCCGACCAACTTGGCAAGGGGTTCTTCCCAGTCGATATCTATATGGCGCATGATGTCATAGAGTTCCTGAATCAGAGATACTTGACCTGATACGCGTACAGGCCCGTCTACCCACTGAGGGTGAGCACGGAAAAACTCGCGCAGAATATCGAGTGATCTCGTTTCTACCGTGGCATGAGCAGGTGCATCGCCCTCTGCGAGCAGTCTGAGCCCCTGAGTCTCAATGCTGATCATCAGGATGAGTTCGGGTTGATGAATTTCAACAAAAACACGCTTACCCTGTAGCTTTTGCAAGCGTTCCAAGGACCCGGGATCATGCAGCAGAGCCAGATTAACCATGGTCTCCACAGCTTTGTACAACAGTGTACGAGGCAGCGATGGCATCATGATTTGAATCCGCGATGCAGAGCCACAATGCCACCGGTCAGATTATGGTAATCGGTGCGTTCAAAACCTGCCTTTTGCATCATCTGACGCAATGTATCCTGATTAGGGTGCATGCGTATCGATTCAGCCAAGTAACGGTAACTGCCGGCATCATGAGCGATCAGTTCCCCTAGTGCGGGCAAGATACTGAATGAATAGGCATCGTAAATTCTTGCCAGTGGAGAAGAAACGGGTTTGGAGAACTCCAGCACCAACAGCCTGCCTCCAGGTTTCAAGACATCATACATGGAGCGCAAGGCTGCATCTTTGTCGGTGACATTGCGCAAACCAAAGGCGATAGTTACCAAATCAAAGGTATTGCTGGCAAAGGGCAGGCACTCGGCATTGGCTTGTACAAACTCAATGTTGCTGCAAGCGCCCCGGTCGAGGAGCTTATTACGCCCCATGGCTAGCATGGATGCATTGATGTCAGCAAGGACGACACTGCCTTCCTGTCCAATTTTGCGACTAAAGGCCAGTGCAAGATCTCCAGTACCTCCTGCGAGGTCGAGAATTTTTTGTCCTGAACGTACGCCCGCCATTTCTACGGTATACCGTTTCCAGAGCCTGTGTATACCCAGTGACATCAGATCGTTCATGAGGTCATAGGAGGAAGCTACAGAGTGAAACACTTCTGCAACTTTCTGTGCTTTTTCAGCTTTCGGTACAGTTTGGTAGCCGAAATGAGTCGAGTCCTGTTCATTCATCAAAGCTGCGCGAGAAATCCTGCCTTTTAAGGCAGGAAGGGATAGCGTCTGCGTTAGCAGCCTCTTTTCTCGCTCCCTCCCATAGTTAGCTATCAGCGTTAATAAGGTATCAGTCTTTCCCGACAGCCAGCCCGTCAGGGCGCTTGTGACGCCGAGTCTTGTTCGTTTCAACCCTTGTAAAGAGGGCGCACAATCTTCCTTTCCATAGATGCCCATCCTCTCAGGGGGCAATCTAGCTCTTGGTTTTTACCTCAAGCTCCAGCCTTTTCGTAGCCCCCCATGGGTTCAGGGTCAGGCTGGGGTAGTTAATGGCGCAGCTCCCGTGAAGGCTGCCGAATATTAAGCTAGACAGCTGCAGTATGCCAGCGGGGATGGCCGATAGGTTAAATCAGGCAAAGGGCTCTGGGTGGCTCTGCAGGATTTTGTCGGAGATGTTGCGCTCAACATCGGCAAAACGATGGATAAACTCTGCAGCCGAACCCATGGGGCGCATGACCGCGAAACCCTTCTCCAAGAAGTCATACAGGCCACCGAGTCCAGCCATGTGGGCAGGGCGAATGGCTAGTTTGAAGGTGGCATAGATAACACGCGAGCGAACATATCTGTCCAGGCCCAGGCCTAGTTGGGAAACCAGTTCCAGTTGACGGTAGCGTGCTTCCTGGTGACTCGTGCGGCGGTAGGCATCACAATAGGTTTCATTTGTAATGTCTTCTACCTTGAGTTCTTCAAACAGGATTTCAGTCATGCGCTGATCGAGCTCGCCGGTTAGCGAGTTAAGTTCCAAGGCAATGCCGGATGTTCGCAATACTGAGTCGGGAAGAAGTTTGGAGGCTAAGGGTAAGGCTCGCTCCACCTCATTAGCCAATTCAGTCAGATCAAGACCACCGTACATTTCAGTCAGGAAAAACTGAGTAGCTGCACAGTAACGTGAATCAGCCAGTAGATTGGCATGGGTACGCTTAAGGCGTTCAACTTGCCATACCTGCAGTTTGATGAAGTGTTGATTGAATGCTTCATCATGGTGGCACCGCCAGTTACGAAATTGAGCAATTTCTTCGCGCAGAATATCAGCTGTACTCATGCTGTTCTTGCCGCTGCGCGGTTTGACCAGGTGCAAATTGGGATGTTCCATCGACATAACATGTACCTGAAGATCGGGCGGTGCGCATTTTAACAGTCTCAGGGCTGTTTCGCATCTCTGATGTAGTCTTGCCAAAGCTGATCTTGGTTTTTAGCCAGATAAAGCAAATAATCCCAAGTATAAAGACCACTGGCATGTCCATCGGAAAAATGAAGCCTCAACGCATAAAAACCGCAAGGCTCCATGGTGGTGATAGTGATATCCTGTTTATGAAGAGGCAGAATACCACCGCTTCCACCGTGTCCTTGTACTTCAGCAGAGGGCGAATGCACCCGCAAAAACTCAGCAGGCAAGGTGTATTGCTGCTCATGGCCATAGTCCAGGCAGAGTATGCGCTCGGCTCGGCGGTACTCCACAGCTAGGGGTTTCACAGGATAAACCGGCTCAGGTCATCATCACGCACCAAGTCACCGAGTTGGCGTTCAACATCCTCTGCAGTGATGGTCAGGTCACGGCCATGATACTCCTGCGCCAGGGCTGCCGCTCCAAACGAGATGTCTTCCAATAGTTTTTCAAGGACCGTATGCAGGCGGCGAGCACCGATATTCTCCGTGCGTTCATTGACCTGCCAGGCTACTTTAGCTAGTCGCTCAATACAGTCCTGGCTGAAGGTGATATTGAGTCCTTCTGCCTTGAGCAAGGCAACATACTGTTCCGTTAGCGAGAAATGTGGCTCGGTGAGTATGCGCTGAAAATCATCGGGAGTTAGTGCATTCATTTCTACCCGTATGGGCAATCGTCCCTGAAGCTCAGGTATCAGGTCGGAGGGTTTAGCTAGATGAAAAGCCCCAGAGGCAATAAACAGTATATGGTCTGTACGCACCATGCCGTGTTTGGTATTAACCGAACAGCCTTCTATAAGGGGAAGTAGATCTCGTTGCACTCCTTCCCGCGATACATCAGCACCGCTAACCTCGCCGCGCCGGCAAACCTTGTCAATCTCATCCAGGAACACGATACCATTTTGTTCCACGGACTGTAGCGCCAGTACCTTGATTTGTTCATCGTTGATCAGTTGGGCAGCTTCATCTTCCTGCAGCCGTTTTAAGGCATCCCGTACTTTCATGCGCCGGCTTTGCGTGCGCGAACGGCCCAAATGGCTAAACAGCCCTTGGAGTTGGGAACTCATGTCTTCCATGCCTGGAGGAGCCATGATTTCGACCCCTATATTCAGAGGGACCTCAATTTCTACTTCTCGTTCATCGAGCTCAGCGTTTCTGAGCTTGCGCTTCAAAACTTGTCGAGTGCTGTCATGTTCGTCAGAAACTGTGCCGGAGCTGTCTCGGGCAGGTCGCAAGAGGGCATCAAGAATACGCTCTTCGGCGCGTTCATGTGCCTGATCACTGACGGCAGACATATGCAGCTGACGCTGTTCCTTGATAGCCAGATCAACGAGGTCACGAATGATGGTTTCCACATCGCGCCCGACATAACCCACCTCAGTGAATTTAGTGGCTTCCACTTTAATGAAGGGAGCATGTGTAAGGCGAGCAAGGCGTCTGGCAATTTCTGTTTTACCTACACCGGTGGGGCCAATCATGAGAATATTTTTGGGAACGATTTCCTGGCGAGCTGATTCATCAAGCTGCATTCGTCGCCAACGATTACGCAGGGCGATAGCCACAGCACGTTTTGCAGCTGATTGACCGATAATATGTCGGTCAAGTTCATGTACGATTTCCTGAGGCGTCATATTACTCATGAATTAATCTCCAACTCCTCAATCGTTACACTGTGGTTGGTATAAACGCAGATGTCCGCTGCAATCCGCAGGCTTTCTTCAACGATGGTGCGTGCTTGTAGTTCAGTGTGGGCAAGCAAAGCGCGTCCAGCTGCCAGGGCATAGTGGCCTCCTGATCCTACGGCCACGATATCATGCTCAGGTTCGATAACATCGCCATTGCCGGTGATAATGAGCATGCTGTCGCGACTCACAACAACCAGAAGTGCTTCAAGACGGCGCAGCATGCGGTCAGTGCGCCAGTCTTTAGCTAGTTCGACGGCTGAACGAACCAGTTGTCCCTGGTGTTTTTCCAGCTTGGCCTCAAAACGCTCAAACAAGGTGAAAGCATCTGCCGTGCCGCCAGCAAAACCTGCGAGAACCTGGTCATGATAGAGACGCCTTACTTTACGGGCATTGCCCTTCATGATGGTCTGTCCTTGTGATACTTGGCCATCACCGCCAAGTACCACCTGGCCTTCGCGCCTCACGGCAACGATGGTTGTCATGGTCTGTATCTCCACATCGGGGGTCCAGCCTATGTGGGGGCTAGATTGATAATCTCAACCTTTTTTGACAAGAATGCTGGCAAGACCATGTCGGCTGAGCTGGTGAATGGCAAACGCAGCTTTCTGGTGATCGACAAAAGGACCTACCATGACCCGGTAACGGGCTTGATTATTGGCAATTTTTGCGGGATGAACTTCAGCACTGAAACCAAGCATGATGATGGCAGCGCGTCGGCTATCAGCCTCAGCTAACGTTGCAAACGATCCACACTGCAAGGCATAGGAACTTGGCGTACTCGGAGGATTATGTGGTGAGGCTGAATTGACGGTACCCGCTTGGGGTGAATTCTCAGGAGGCGGCGGTGGTGTATGCGTGACATGCTGGTTTTCGTACGACTGTGTGCTTGAGCTGGTGACAGCTGGTTGACCAGGCAGCAGATTGTAAAAGTCAAAATGTGGAGCAGGTTCATGGCTCTGAGAGGCTAATGTTGAATTGGCTGAAGGTAATCCCGTAGGGCCACAGGCGATGCTAGCAGGCTGGGCATGATGGTTGTCGATGAACCAGAGTGCGACGCTGCCGGCGCCGAGAAGAAATCCAGTTAATAACCATAGCCATGATTTAGAACCAGATCCTGTGACTGCGCTTTTGGTGGTGCCACGAGGAGAAGCACCGGTTTTTTTTTGTCGAGGAGCCGTACCCATACCCAATCCTACATATGTTGGGGTGCGCTAACACCCAGCAAGGTCAAGCCATTGTGGAGAACTTGCGCCACGCACTCACACAGCATGAAGCGCGCCTGGCGTAGGTAAGGGTCATCGACTAGAACCTTGGTGCCGTTGTACCAAGCATGAAATGCAGCGGCTGCTTCGCGTAAATAGTTGGCTAGCTGATGGGGCTCTCGGTCTTCGGTAGCTCGGTTGACCACTTCAGGAAAATTAAGTAAAAACTGGGCAAGTTCATGCTCTGCATCGGTATTTAATGCACTCAGGTCGACGCTGCAAGCATCAAAGCTATAGCCCAGCTCAGTCAGTCTTTTTCGAACCGAACAGACACGAGCGTGGGCATATTGAATGTAATAGACAGGATTGTCCTTGCTCTGTGAAGTGGCCAGCTGAAGATCGAAGTCGATATGTTGTTCAGATTTTCGCGTGATGTAGTAAAAACGAGCAGCATCATTGCCTACTTCCTGGCGTAGTTCGCGTAGCGTAATAAATTGCCCGGAACGCGAACTCATGGGCACCTGTTCACTACCACGCCACAAGGATACAAATTGAACCAGGCGTACTTCCAGGCGGGAAGGGTCGATACCCAGTGCCTGTAAGGCCGCAGTAACGCGCACAATATATCCGTGGTGATCAGCTCCCCAGATATTGATGACATGCTGATATCCACGCTCAAACTTATCGAGGTGATAGGCCACGTCAGAGGCAAAATAGGTGGTTTGGCCATTATCACGAACTAAAACGCGATCCTTGTCATCGCCATAGTTCGTGGAGCGAAACCATAGTGCGCCCCCTTGTGTATACGTGGCCCCTGCTTGCTGAAGGCGTTCCAAGGCGCGCGGCAAGGCACCGCTATCGACCAGAGATTTTTCTGAGTACCAGCGCTTGAATGATACGCCGAACTCGGCCAAGTCATCACGGATGTCATCTAGGATAGTATCAAGAGCTGTTGAGAAAAACACACCGTAGGAGCTCGTTCCCAAACTACGGCGTGCAGCGGCAATCAGGTCATCAATATGGGCTTCTTTATCACCACCTACGATCTCACCTTGTGCATCGCGTTGTTCATCGATAGCCGCCCCTGCAAATATTTCAGCACTACTATGCCTAAAGATGTCGCCATGTTGCGTTTGAATCACTCTTGCCATATCCATGACATAGTCGCCGCGGTAACCATTAGAAGGAAACGCAAGCAGTTCGCCGCATAGCTCCAGGTAGCGCAAGAATGTGCTGGTCGCCAGGATGTCCATCTGCCGGCCTGCATCATTGACGTAGTATTCGCGATCTACACGGTAGCCCTGACTTTCCAGAAGATTGGCTACCGTCATGCCATAGGCTGCGCCACGGCCATGGCCTACATGCAGGGAGGAAGTTGGATTGGCAGACACAAATTCAACTTGCAGTAACTGTCCCGCGCCTCGTTGGCTGTGTCCAAAGCGTTCCCCTTGCTGAAGGATGATAGGAAGGGCTGCCAGTTCAGACTGCTCATCGACCGTGATATTGATGAAACCGGGGCCTGCGATATCTATTTTCTGGACACTGGTGTCATGGGGCAATGCACTGACAATCTGCTCAGCCATATCACGAGGGCGTAGGCCTGCAACTTTTGCTGAAATCATGGCCAAGTTGGTTGCCCAGTCACCGTGAGCGCGGTCACGGCAACGTTCCACAAGAATCTGAGGAGCAAAATCGACCGGAACTTTACCTTGAGCTTGAAGCTGGATCAGGGCTGCTTGAAGAAGGTCATGTATTCGTTGTTTCATCAGTATCTCAGAAAATAAAAATCATCAAAGTTACGCGAGAAACCCTGCCTTTTAAGGCAAGAAGGGATGGCGCCTGCGTTAGCTGCCTTTTTTCTCGCTCCCTCCTATAGTTAGCTATCAGAGTTAATAGGTGCCGGTTTTTCCGACAGCCAACCCGTAAGAACGCTTGTAACGCCGAGTCTTGTTCGTTTCAACCCGACTCAAGTCACCCTTACCATAGGCCCCGATCTTTTCAGGGTCAGGCTTGGTTAGTTAACGGTCTAAAACCTACCGAGTCCTTGCCATCAAGGCAATGCAGGTCGGATGTCACAAGATCGTGTATTGTAAAGGAGTTATCGCATAGGCACCATGCAGAACAGTATTATTACAAGGGACCTCATAGTAAATCCTGGGGGTCCACATCAAGCCACCAGCGAACTCGGCCGGGAAGTATAGGGGCATCTGGTCCATTGAGGCGTTCCAAGGCAGCATGTAGAGTCGCTCTCGTTGTTGACTGCAGCAAGAGATGCGCACGAAAAAGTCCTGCTTTTTTCTCAATGGGAGCCATGATCGGACCATAGGGACTAGCTTCAGTCATGATGTCGTGTATTTGTTTTAAGAACGCTATCGTGGCATCACGATGGTTGCTTTGTGCATGCAATAGGGCTTGGTAGGACCAGGGGGGAAGCTGCAGGGATTGACGCTCTTTAAGCAGTTGGCGGGCAAGGGCAGAATATCCTTGCTGAAGCAAAGTATTCAGCAAGGGGTGCTCAGGCTCATGGGTCTGCAGCAGGACTTCACCCGCCTGACCTGCTCTGCCAGCGCGACCTGCAACCTGTTCGATCATCTGTACACAGCGTTCAGGTCCACGGAAGTCTGCACTGAAAAGGCCGGAGTCGGCATCTACGATGACCACCAAACCGACGGCTGCAAAGTGGTGTCCTTTGGCTAACATTTGGGTGCCTAACAGAATGCCTGGTTCATTGCGATGTACTTTATCGAGCACTTGTTGCAGTGCCTGTTGGGTGCGAACGGCATCGCGGTCGATGCGCCATAGTGGATAGCTAGGGT
>JABEVH010000107.1 GCA_013043915.1 Pseudomonadales bacterium | reverse complement strand
TTGGAAATGTCAGTCTGGGTTACCACTGGAAAAATTGATAATGCTATATTGTAGTTGATGGCATGACCACAGTTGTGCGTATGCCGTTGCTAAATGCCAATGAGGATCAGGCGGTTATTGTTGACTGGCGCATTGACGATGGGGCTCCGGTCAACCGAGGCGAGGAAGTTTGTATCGTCGAAACCACCAAGGTTACCTATGAAGTGGTAGCCGAAGCCGATGGGTTTCTTCGGCATCTGGTAGAAATAGGTCAAGTCGTCAAAAACAACCAGTCCATCGCGATGATTACGGCAACACCGGATGAGGACTATGCGGTTTTACTGGCCTCATTGGAAAAAACGGAATCGGTAACGACTGATCGGCGCTGGACCAAGAAGGCGGAACTGGTGGCAAAGAAACTTGGCGTGGATATGAGCATTCTGGCCGCCAAGTTCCCTGACCGTGTTATCACCGAAGCGGACGTGTTGGCGTCCAATAAACCGGTTTTTGAGGGCAGGGATTTGGTGGAAGATGCTTACCCCGGCTTGCGACCCCAGCGCATTTTACTGATCGGTGCGGGCGCGGGTGGTGGCTTCGTGACTTTGGATGTGATTTCACGAGTGCAGCATCAGCGTGCAGTCGGTATTCTCGACAACAATGTCGCGTTGCATGGCAAGACCATGATGGGCGTGCCAATTCTCGGTCCCAATAGTATGGCTGCAGAGTTCTGGGAAAAGAGGGTTTTTGATGCAGCAATAATCTGCATTACGGCCAATATTGCAGATCGCGCTGCCATTTTCGAGGATATGCGGGCCAAGGGTATTCGCTTTGCTAATGTGATAGACCCCTCCACGATAGTCAAGAACTACGTGTCCATGGGTGAGGGTAATCTGATTATGGGAAACGGTTACTTGGCGCCTTCTTGCGTCTTGGGTGATAACAACTTCCTCGCCAGCCATGTCTGCATAGAGCATCATACCAAGGTTGGCAGCCATTGCACCTTTGGTCCGCGATCAACCACGGCGGGAGCCGTGACGATTGGTGATCGGGTAAAGTTCGGTATGGGTGTTCTGGTGGAGCCCTACTTGACCATCGGAGATAATTGCCTGATCCCTTCAGGATGTGTACTCACTAACAATATTCCGCCCAACTCTGTGGTCAAGATGCAATTTAGCCAGACCATTAAAGCAAGAGATTAATATCATGACAGATGAAGCGAAAGATCCATCACGTTTTCGTCAAGCTGGGCAAAATACGGAGGCTGAGCGCAGTTATCGTCAGGACATGCAGCGCTATTTCGATGAAAGTGCCGGAACTAGTTACGAAAAGATCGAAAATTTTCCAAAATACCTATCGCGTCAATCCTTGGCGCGCTATCTGGCGCTTTATGACATTTTTTGCAAGGCACTGACTGTACAGGGGGACGTTGTTCAGTGTGGCCTCAGTTGGGGCGGTTCTTTGATGTACTTCGGATTGCTTTCCGCCGTTCTTGAGCCGGTCAATTTGCAGCGGCGAGTGATCGGGTTCGATACCTTTGAGGGATTTCCTTCGATTCATGATAAAGATCATCAAGTCTCCCAACTGAAGAGTGCAGAAATGCGTGTTGGTGGTTTTGTTGCCGACTCTTATTCAGATCTGTGTCGCGCAGTTGAGCTATTCGATCAAAATCGCTTTATTGGGCATGTGAATAAAATGGTGCTTGTCAAAGGTGATGCTTGTCAAACTATTCCAGATTTTTTGGTGGCCAATACCCATACCGTTGTCTCGCTCCTTCATCTGGATTTTGACCTGTATGAGCCCACGCGAGTAGCCCTGGAGCATTTTCTGCCTCGCATGCCCAAGGGAGCGGTGCTGGTGTTTGATGAACTGAACAACCGAACTTGGCCAGGGGAGACCACGGCGGTTATCGAAGCTTGCGGCTTGAGAAACCTCAGGGTACAGCGTTTTCCCTTTGAACCATATCTTTCCTATGCAGTATTGGGGTAATGCATTTCACACTGGTCGGATCAATCCGATTTGTTGGATTGAGCTTGGAGGATAACCTTATGGCGAGAAGTCATTCCCCGACCCGGGTTGCTGATTCGTCAAATAGACGACTGTTTCATTTACCGAGATGGCGTGAATGATGTTTACGGTACTTGGCTCTGGTGGTTTTATCGGCGGCCAATTGGTGGATGCTCTTGAAGCAATAGACAGGGCAGCTGTCTATGCGCCGCTACCCAAAGATAGGGCGGATATTTCCGACGAAATATTTGACCGCGATCTAGGTCATGTTTTTTATTGTATTGGGCTCACCGCAGATTTTCGAAGCCGCCCTTTAGATACGGTAAAGGCGCATGTATGTTTATTGAGGAGACTGCTTGATCGAGGCCGGTTTGAGTCGCTAACTTATTTGTCCAGCACGCGGGTTTATGAAGGTGCTGCAACGACTGATGAATCGACAATATTGCAGGTGGATCCGACAAACCCAGGGCAGCTCTAAAATTTAAGCAAGTTGATGGGCGAGTACTTGTGTCATGCAAGCGGGCATAATGCCAGGGTGGTTCGCTTGTCGAATGTTTTTGGCCGCGCCATGCCGGCGCAGAATTTCATTAGCCGAGTGTTTCATGAGGCTGCGAGTACAGGGAAAGTTCAATTTCTGACTTCTTCCCGCTCAGCTAAGGATTACGTTTCTGTCAATGACGTGGTGCGTTGGTTGCCGCAGATTGCGCAGCATGGTATTCATTCCATCTACAATGTTGCCAGTGGAACAAACTTGAGCAATGCCGGAATCGCGTCATTGCTGGAACAAAAAAGGATTGTGGTTGGTTTTTCTGAAGGTGCTCCGGATTGGTCATTTCCGGTTATTGACAACAACCGCTTGGTTGAGGAATTTGGCGGTGCGCAGAGTAGTCTGGCCAACGAATTTGAATATTTGTTTGATTGTTTTATCAATCACGATAATGGTATCGAAGATGAACGAATCACTTGACCAGTTTGAGGCGGAAAAAGCTGCCCGCATAGAAGCATTTGGAAAAGACATCGCATTTCAGAATCGATCGCGCGATTGGTTGGAAGAAAGCATGCGCAAGTCATATGTATACAATTTTTCCTGGCTCGGTCGTCCTATCATCCAAAATCCAATCGATATCATGGCAATGCAGGAGATCATCTGGAAGGTAAAACCGGACTTAATTATTGAAACAGGAATTGCTCATGGGGGCTCGCTCGTTTTTTCGGCTTCCATGCTGGAATTGAATGCCGCCTGTGGCGGCCCCTCCGATGCAGAGGTATTGGGTATTGATATCGATATTCGCCCACATAACCGCAAGGCGATCGAAGGACATCCTATGTCCAAGCGCATTGCCATGTTTGAAGGTTCCAGCACTGCACCTGAAGTGATCGCACAAGCGAAGGAAAAAGCGAAGGGTAAGAATCGAATACTTATTTGCCTAGACTCCAACCATACCCATGAACATGTACTCGCTGAATTGGAGGCGTATGCCCCACTTGTCAGCGCTGGAAGTTATTGCGTAGTCTTCGACACGTTTGTGGAGGACGTGCCAGCCCTTGTTTTTAAAAATCGCCCTTGGCATCCAGGTAATAGCCCAAAAACCGCAGTATGGGAATACTTGAAAACTCACCCTGAGTTTGAGATTGATAAAAGCATTCACCAGAAGTTGCTCATTACCGTTGCGCCTGACGGATACCTGAAAAGGATTTCATGATAGAAGCGCGCATAAAACCACCTTTGTATACAGTCTTCCTTAAAATCAGGGATAAAGCATGAAAGCCGTCATACTTGCCGGTGGCCTGGGCACTCGTATCTCAGAAGAGACTCACCTCAAACCAAAACCCATGGTTGAAATTGGCGGAAGGCCGATCCTATGGCACATCATGAAGGTTTATTCACACCACGGGGTCAATGACTTCATCATCTGCTGTGGCTACAAGGGTTACGTCATCAAGGAGTATTTTGCAAACTACTTCCTGCACATGTCGGATGTCACCTTCGACATGATCCATAACAGCATGGAAATCCGCCAACACTACGCAGAGCCATGGCGCGTGACGGTGGTGGACACAGGTGAGGAAACCATGACCGGTGGGCGACTGAAACGGGTATCTCCTTATCTGCATGGGGAGGACACTTTCTGTTTTACTTATGGCGACGGGGTTGGTGACATCAACATCACCCGGCTCATTGCTTTCCACGAGGCGCAGAGAGTAAAAGCCACGCTGACCGCCACCTCGCCACCCGGCCGCTTTGGCGCGTTGGAAACTGATGGTGCCAGGGTGCTCAGTTTCAAGGAGAAGCCTACCGCCGATGATGCCATGATCAGTGGTGGTTTCTTTGTGCTCTCACATGAGGTCATTGATCTCATTCAGGACGACAGCACCCCGTGGGAACAGGGTCCTCTGGAAAAATTGGCCAGAGACGGCCAACTGGCCGCATTTCACCACACGGGTTTTTGGCATCCCATGGACACTCTTCGCGACAAGACTTATCTGGAAGAGCTGTGGGCTTCTGGTCATGCTCCCTGGAAGGTATGGAAATGAATGCGGACTTTTGGGCGGGCAAGCGGGTATTCCTTACGGGCCATACCGGATTCAAGGGAAGCTGGCTCTCACTCTGGCTGCAAAGTCTCGGGGCTGAGCTTACAGGCTGTGCCCTGCCTCCACCCACTGCCCCCAGTTTGTACGAGGCGGCCCAGGTCGGAGAGGGGATGCGCTCGATCATGGCGGACATCCGCGACCTGCCGGCTTTGCAAACCGCCATGCAAGATACGGCCCCCGAGATTGTCATCCACATGGCAGCGCAATCACGGGTGCGCCATTCTTATATCGACCCGGTTGAAACCTATTCCACCAATGTCATGGGGACGGTGCATTTGCTGGAAGCGGTGCGGCATACTCCCAGTGTCAAGGCGGTGGTCATCATCACGACCGACAAATGCTACGAAAACCGTGAATGGCTCTGGGGTTACCGGGAAAACGAGCCCATGGGGGGTTATGATCCCTACAGCAACAGCAAAGGGTGTGTCGAGCTGGTCAGTTCTGCCTATCGGTTGTCGTTCTTCAACGCCAACACCTACGCGCAGCATGGGGTAGCCGTGGCCACGGCCCGTTCAGGAAATGTCATTGGGGGTGGTGACTGGTCACCGGATCGGTTGATTCCGGATATTCTCGCAGCGTTTGAAAGCGAAAAAATTGCCATGATCCGCAACCCCCAAGCCATCCGCCCTTGGCTCCATGTTCTGGAACCGTTGCGTGGTTATTTGACGCTGGCTGAGCGTCTCTATGAAAGCGGTCCCATGGATGCGGAAGGCTGGAATTTTGGCTGCTGGGACGATGATGTTCAGCCAGTTGGATGGATCGCTCAGAAAATGGCAGACCTCTGGGGTGGGGGTGCAAGGTGGCAAACGGATGATCGGGATTATCCCCATGAGTCCGCCATCCTCAAACTGGACATCTCGAAAGCCAAAAGCCGCCTTGGCTGGTATCCGGTTCTTCCTCTAGAGGAAGCCTTGGGCCTTATCATTGACTGGTCAAGGCAGCGGCAAGCGGGTGTCGATATCCGGAAGTTGACGCTGGGCCAAATCAACGTCTATCAGGCAATGGCACCAAGTAAAACCTGACCATGTTTTCATTGAATTCCTGTACCTTCTGGCCTTCACTAGTGCCAGAAGATGCTTGGAACTTTCTGCCAGATTGAGAACCTGTTCCAGTGAAATCCGAGTGCAGGGAAGAGTTCCATATTTTTTCGTCGTTCCCACAATGTCATCCGGTTTCCTTCGTGCGGTAACGGTCAATGTAGTCACGGTGACGCCTTCGTGGTTTCTTGATGAACCCCATGGTAATGCGGATTCGCCTTACTTTTAATACCTGTCTTGACAACGGGGTTCGCCATAGTATCCTTATGGACGAGTTGAATATAAATCCGATTCCGGGTGCCCTCGTACTTGGGTCAAATTCAATGAAAGAGACGGCTGGCAGTGCAACAACAAGGATGCTGTCATGAATCATGGCGTAGAAGACCCCGTGCAACGAATCAAACAACTCCTTCAGGTTGCAAGCGATGGAATTCATATACTTGATCGCCAGGGTTTTCTGATCGAAGGCAGTGACTATTTTTTTACTCTGCTGGGATATTCTCGTGCTGAGGCCATTGGAATGCATGTGTCTCAATGGGACGCCCAGTGGACCCGAAAGGAAGTCATGAACGTCATCGACTTGAATTTTCAGTTGGGCGAAGGGGCCCACCGAACTTTTGAGTCTTTGCACCGCTGCAAGGACGGACGAATCGTCC
>JABEVH010000106.1 GCA_013043915.1 Pseudomonadales bacterium | reverse complement strand
GCGCAAATCAATGGACTGATACAAGGTGGTAACCCAGTCACTCGGGCGAGTGTTGATAGCTTCAGGCCAATAGGGTTTTATATCAAGAGCGCGGGAACGCAAATCAAAGTGCAAGTAATGTGCAGCAGGCAAGCGCTTGATATGTTCAAAAATAGTCATCGGACTGGGTATGTACCGATGCGCCAGGTAAGCATCCAGTGCTGAGTGTGACCAGTTACGACGATCCGTAGGCAGGCAGGGTAGCAGGGCCCTCACCAGTGAGGCAAAGGCAAAATTGCCATGCTCCAGCGAATAAACCACTGATTTTAAACCGAGACGGTCGGTGGCCAGCCAAAGTTGTTGTCGTTTGATATCCAGAATCGCCAGCGCAAATTTACCACGTAGGCGACTCAGCATGCCTATGCCCCAATGTTCATAGGCATGCAGGATAAATTCGGTATCTGACCTGGTTTTGAACACGGCACCTTGTTGACGCAAGTACTGAGCATCATCTTGCCAGTCGTAAACTTCACCGTTATAGCTTAACCAAATATCACCCACCTCATTACCCATGGGTTGATCCGCCTCAGGACGCGGATCAATGATGGCTAAACGGGTATGAACCAGGGCATTGGTAGTCGCTTGGTTGGTTTCTATCGGTGTAAACCCAGCATCCCAGGCGCTGACGTGTTGGGCGTCGGGGCCTCGTTGCTGTAAAGCCAGCAACATACGCTGTGCAAGGCTTGGCGGCTGCGCTGTACAGGCAAAAAAACCTCCAATACCACACATCAGTCCGGTCTCCGGAAACGATAAAAAATCTGTTCCATAGCATCAAGCATAACATCAAGTCCCATGCTGGCTTGCGCATTTTGTAAAGCAGCTTTAGCAAGTCGCTGTCGCAGATCAGGCTGAGTCATCAATCTTTGCAACGCTGCCCCGAGAGACTCAGGGTTGCGAGGGAGAGCCATCAGTCCGGTTTGATCATCGAGCACGATTTCACCAATAGCTCCCACAGGAGTACTGATCACAGGCAAGGCACAAGCCATCGCTTGCATAAGGCCTTGCGGTACGCCTTCATTGGCGTAAGAGGGGAGCGCAAAGATATCCATCGATTGCATCCATGCAGGAACATCATCAACATTGCCTACCATTTTTATGCGGTCATGAAGTTGCAGTTCTTCGATCAGTGCTTCCAGATGAGGGCGGCGTGGTCCATCTCCCACGATGATCAATTGCCAGTCATGCAAGCTAGCCGGCAACGTTGCCCATGCTTGCAGCAAATCTTCATGTCCTTTCCAGTCCCGCAGTGTAGCAACTATCCCTACCGTTGGTCGATCAAGCAAACCCAAGTTATGCCGAGCTTTTGAAGGATTATCCGTAGGTTTAAATCGTGCTAAATCAATGCCGGTTCGTACCGAAGTCATGTGATCAAGATTAATGCCTGTGTTGGTATGCAGATTATGACGCAATTGTTCACCTGTCACGACGACATGTGAGGTTGCGCGGGTATAGAGCCACCGCGTCGGCAGGCTGGAACGCACAGCTGTCGAGACATGGCGCGTGCGAACTACCGGGACAGGGTGGTCAAGCGTGACACAGGCCAAGGCCACTAACCAGGCATCTGTAGAACTATGTGTGTTGATGATGTCGAAGTCATGGGTATGCTGGGCAAGCCAATGCCGCAATGTCCACCATGGACCCAAACGTTTGCGCGTAATAGGTAAACGTATACAAGGTATTCCACGGGCATCCGCGGCTGGCGCAATCTGAGCTTCCTCAGGTGTTAGCAGGGTGACCTGATGCCCACGGTCAATCATGCCGCGAGCTTCTGTCAGAATACGAATTTCCTGGCCACCCCAGCCGGTGGATGACTCGGTGTGTAAAATACGCAGCGGGTTTTGATCGATCATTACAGACTAAACTCCGAAGCGTGACGCTGAAACCAGTGTTCTAGGACTAAAAGAGCCCATAATCGACCTGCATGATGCTTGTGGCCGCTATAGTGTTCATCTTCAATACGAGCCAGAGCTGCGCGCTGAAATAAGCCGCGTTCAGCGAGGTGGGTCAAGGCTTGTTGCACAGGTTGACGCAAGGGGTCAGCCAACCACTCGCGCAGAGGTAGCATAAAACCCTGTTTATTGCGATAAACGATGGTTTCAGGCAGGTGTCGGCTAGCAATTTTTTTAAGTAGGTATTTACCGGTACGGTCGCGGCATTTTAAATTAGGGTCCAAACCTGCACAAAACTCCACGAAGTGATGATCCAGATAAGGTACGCGTGCTTCCAGAGCGTGGGCCATGGTCGCCCGATCCACTTTGGTGAGTAGGTCATCAGGTAGCCATAACCCACGATCGATATGCAGTAAATGATTCAGATAGTCGGGGGCATCACAGTCAAGATAGAGTTTCTCGGCATAATCAAAAATGCTCTCATGATGCTGTGCCTGAAACGCAGGGGTAAATAGTTCTGAGCGTAAATGAGCATCAAAAACACTGGGTATGGTAGCGTAACGCCGTGCTACGGGTGAGAGTATGGCACTGATCCAGCGATCCTTGCGTAAGCGTCCCGGCAACCAGCGTAATAGCCAAGGTAAAGGAGAGTAGGGGTGACCTAACCACCGAACCCAGCGCTCCGTTTCCATGCGCCGAGAATAATTGCCATAGCCAGCAAATACTTCATCAGCCCCTTCGCCGGTTAATACGACAGTAACATGTTTTCTGGCAAACTCGGATAAAAGCAAGGTAGGCAGGGTGGCAGGATCAGCAAAAGGCTCATCA
Source organism: Pseudomonadales bacterium (assembly GCA_013043915.1). Taxonomy (GTDB): domain Bacteria; phylum Pseudomonadota; class Gammaproteobacteria; order Pseudomonadales; family Moraxellaceae; genus JABEVH01. The sequence goes on along the minus strand of JABEVH010000106.1, from coordinate 3,828 downwards.
AAGATGTTCAAGGATGAGGACAGTGCCTGGAGTACATCATCGGCTTCCAGCATCAATGCATGATGGCGGCTACCTATATGGTTAGCTACCGTTTCCGCTGCGAGATGTTCACTGCCCTGGACTTGACCCGAAAAACCTAAGGTAAAGGTATCAACAGCTTGTGTACGTTCTTGCGACACTAAAGCTGCGATCAAGCTGGAATCCACGCCGCCACTTAGAAACACGCCCAGCGGCACATCTGCAACCAGCATGCTTTTGACCGACTGGCGCAGGGCATGCTCCGTGCTGGCTATGGCATCAGCTTCATCCTGTACCTTGGGTAGGGGATAACGCAGATGCCAGTATCGTTCGATGGTCATCTGTCGATGACTGATCGTGAGGCTATGACCAGGAGGTAACTTCTTGATATGCGCATAGATACTACGCGGTGTGGGTATATATTGGCATTGCAAAAAAAGACCCAGGGCCTCAGGATCAATACAGCGGCGCACCTCAGGATGTTCCAGCAACGCCTTGACCTCAGAGGCAAATATAAGTGAGCCTGTTTCGGGTAGCCAGACATAGTGCAAGGGCTTGACCCCGAGGTGATCCCGCGCAAGAAACAACCTTTGTTGCTGACTATCCCAGATGGCAAAAGCAAACATACCCTGGATGCGTTGTAACAGGCCAGATCCCCAGGCTTCATAACCATGGATCAGTACTTCACTGTCCGTATGGGTGCTAAAGTGGTGGCCAGCCTGTATCAATTCAGCTCTTAAATCAGCAAAGTTATAAATCTCGCCGTTAAAGACTAAAGCGATACGGCCATCTTCATTGAACAAAGGTTGGCGGCCTGTTTCTAAATCGATCACCGCCAGACGACGATGTCCCAGATGGATGAGACCTTCATGAAAGACCCCGTCGGCATCCGGTCCACGATGCGCTATCGCCTGTGTCATGCGCAAAAGGGTGGCTTCTGAATTCTCAAAACTTCCCAGAAATCCGGCAATGCCGCACATCGAATAGCTATCCTTAGGTCACGACATGGGTGAGCCATGATGTTAACATGGGTGCAGACTCCGTATAGCGTTCATTCCTGTCTTTTGCGACCACGGTAGTTAACCGTCCTGATGACGTTGCTGGCGCCATGTGTCTACATAAGGCTGTAGCAAGGCACGTGCTTGGATACGAGCATCGATGACGGTCATGAAGGTATAGGCTCCCATTAACTTGCGACTGACAAACATCAGTTCTTTAGGGGGAGCAGAAAAACCCACATTGGTAGCTGTACGAGCAGCCATGGCTATGGCGCGTTTATGTAAATGACTTTGTGCCCATAGATAATTACCCTGTCCATCCAAACAACTAGCCTCAACGTCTTCAGGACGAGCAAACGGCTCGATGGCCAGAAAGAGCAGATGGGCAAAGCGTTCACGTCCCTGAACGGGCATTTGATCAAAAAAGCTATAGCCCTGCATGGCTTGTAGCATCAGGTCCATATCCTTATCAAAGGCAGCCTCGGTTAAACCTCGGGCCAAGCGTATCAGGTCGGGGGGGAAGTCACGCACCGCACCAAAATCCAGGCAAATCAGGCGATCCTGACCTGATGTTGCATCGATATGTATAAGGTAGTTGCCGAAGTTGGGGTCAGTTTGTATCTCACCCCACAGAAAAATTTCACGAGCACATAAGTCTAAGGCAGCCAACGCCAAGGTATTGCGCCGCTCCTGTGGCAAAGCCAGCACGTCAGGGTGATTGATGCTCAAGCCGGGTTCATAGCTGGTGCATAAGACATGAGCCGTTGAATACTCGGGAAAAACTTCAGGCACGATATAACGGTTATCAGCCTGTAACAGATCATGAAAGCGCCGTGTTGTCTCCAGTTCCAGGGGATAGTTCACTTCACGGTGCATCATCTGACGCACTTCTTCCAGCCATTCTTCAAACTCGCGTGTTTGGGGAACCAGTCGCGATAAGCGCATCAAATGCGTGACGAGGTCAAGATCAGAATCGACAGCGTCCGCAACGCCAGGGTATTGAATTTTTAGACAGAGCTCGCGCCCATCGCTGCGCCTACGCGCACGGTGCACCTGCCCTAACGAGGCAGCCCCCAGAGGTTGGTGATGAACCTCCAAATCCAGCAACCGATCACCCAATTCATCCTTGAGTACCGTTTCCATGGATTCCCAGGCTAGAGCTGTGGTCGAATCATTGAGCTTATGCAGGGCATGGGTGACTTCCGGAGACAAAAAATGTTCACCGTACAGGGCCATCATCTGGCCGATCTTGACGATACTTCCTTTGAGTTTACCCAGTTCGTTGACCAGATATTCAGCCTGGCGTGACAAGGCATCTCGCCGTACATCCTGGCGTGTACCTGCCTCTGCAAACAGACTGCCCGCCGAGGCTACGGCTAAGCGCGCTCCTGCCACCATGCCTGCTTTAACCAGGGTAAAGCGTCGTTCCAGAGCACCCGTCTTAACGCGACGTAAAGGCAATGGGGGTAAATCGCTCATCATGCAAACTCATCACTCAATCATCAGCATTGTACCTGATTTCAGTGTGTTGGCTAAGCATTCACTTTGTTCGTTGCTCGCACTGCAGGCGATGGGGAAGCTATAATACGGCCTCCCTACCGTTATTAAGCCGGAGCCCGTATGACCCTGATCAAACGTGATGATCTGGTGCAGAGTGTTGCTGATGCCCTGCAGTACATCTCTTACTACCATCCTCTGGATTTTATACAGGCGGTGCATCGTGCCTATGAGATGGAAGAAAACCCGGCCGCGCGTGATGCCATGGCGCAAATACTGATCAACTCTCGTATGTGCGCCATGGGTCATCGCCCCATTTGCCAGGACACAGGGATTGTCACCGTATTTGTCAAAGTGGGTATGCAGGTGTGTTGGGATTTTGATACAGGTCTGGATGAGGCTATCAATGAGGGGGTACGACGAGCCTACCTGTTACCGGATAATGTATTACGGGCCTCTATTTTACGTGACCCTGCAGGAGCCCGTCAGAACACACGCGACAACACGCCTGCGGTGATTCATTACCAACTGGTGCCGGGCGATGGTCTTGATATTACGGTGGCAGCCAAGGGGGGAGGCTCAGAGAACAAGTCCAAGATGGTTATGCTCAATCCGTCAGACTCTATCGTCGACTGGGTTTTAAAAACGGTACCCACCATGGGGGCGGGATGGTGTCCTCCCGGTATGTTGGGCATAGGTATCGGTGGTACGGCAGAAAAAGCAGTGCTATTGGCCAAGGAATCCTTGATGGACCCCGTGGACATACAAGAGCTGATGCAGCGTGGTCCGAGCAATCGCATTGAAGAACTGCGCCTTGAACTCTATGAGAAGGTCAATGCCTTAGGGATTGGTGCCCAGGGCTTGGGTGGCCTGACCACGGTTGTGGATGTAAAAATTCTTGATTACCCTACGCACGCAGCATCATTGCCTGTGGCGATGATTCCCAATTGTGCAGCTACCCGTCATATTCATTTTCATCTCGACGGCACCGGGCCTGCTGAATTGCCCGTACCTCGTATAGAAGACTGGCCGGAAGTCAGCTGGAACAATCAGAGTGCCCGTCGTGTCAATCTTGATACGATTACCCCAGAAGATGTCAAAGGCTGGAAGACGGGTGAGACCCTGCTGCTTTCGGGGACCTTGTTGACCGGACGAGATGCCGCCCATAAGCGTATGGTGGATATGCTGGCGCGAGGGGAGACCTTGCCGGTTGATTTGCGCGGGCGTTTTATTTACTACGTGGGGCCTGTGGATCCGGTTCGCGATGAAGTCGTCGGGCCGGCGGGGCCCACCACGGCGACGCGTATGGATAAAT
>JABEVH010000105.1 GCA_013043915.1 Pseudomonadales bacterium | reverse complement strand
GTGTAGTAGTGCATACGGCGCGGTTTGAGTAAGTCAGTCTGATTTTTTGAGATCGCTGGTCTTGTGCGATGTGATCGCGTGTTCCACGCGATCACACAAAATGTTCAGAATCTTGATGCGGGCATGGTATTTGTTGTTGGCCTCGACCAGTGTCCAAGGTGCTGTCTGTGTGCTGGTGCGATCTACCATGTCATTAACCGCCTGAGTGTAATCATCCCATTTTTCACGGTTGCGCCAGTCCTCGGCCGTGATCTTGAAGCGCTTAAATCCAGTTTGTTCGCGTTCTTTAAAACGATTCAGCTGTTCATCTTTGGAGATGGCAAGCCAGAATTTAACGACGATGATATTACTGGCAGCTAACTGATGTTCAAACTGGTTGATTTCATCATAGGCGCGCATCCAGTCGGCGGTGGTGCAGAATTTTTCAACACGTTCAACAAGTACGCGCCCGTACCAGCTGCGATCGAAGATAGTTAGGTGACCGCGTTGCGGCAGATGTCGCCAAAACCTCCACAGATAGGGGTGTAATGATTCTTCGGGTGTTGGCGCAGCAATAGGGACAATACGGTAAAAACGAGCATCCAGGGCTTGAGTAATCCGGCGTATGCTGCCTCCCTTGCCGCCGGCATCATTGCCTTCAAAAACGGTGATCAGAGCGTGGTGTTGCAGAAAACGAGGATCTCTTAATAATTTGTTCAGACGCCCCTGCAGTTTGCCGAGCTGATCCTGATAATCGGACTTGCTTAGAGCATGATCCAGGGACAGATTGTCAAGCAAACTGCGTTGATCTACCGGAGTCAGCAAGGGAGGAGCAACAATGCGGCGTTGATGTTTATGCGAAGCCAGCGTTTTTTTTAAGGTATCCTGCAGATGCCTGCCTACTGTCAGGTTGCGATAGTTTTCATCATTTCCTTCAATGATGATCCAAGGATTTTCGCCGGTGCTGGTGAGTCTAAGACAATGTTCTGCGGCAGAACGGTATGCATCGTAGTGTTTGAGTTTATGCCAGTCACTTTCGGAAACACGCCATGCCGTTTGCGGTGACGATGACAGGGCTTCAAGGCGTTTCTTCTGCTCAGGTTTGCTTAAGTGAAACCAGTATTTAAGGATGAGGGTAGATTCTCGGGCGAGCATATTTTCAAAGTTAATGATTTGCTGTATTCGATGGTCATAATCACCAGCATCCAGGTGGCATCGGGCCCTCTCTTCGATAATATCGCTGTACCAGGAACCGAAAAAAATCCCAATGCGACCACGGGCAGGCATGTTTTGCCAGTAGCGCCAGAAGGTAGGTCGGTCTGAATCGAGAGGTTCTCGGGTGTCGTAGGCTGTGGTCTCGATCAGGCGAGGATCCATCCAGGCGTTTAATAAGTTGACGGTTTCACCCTTGCCGCCCCCATCGACACCGGCAATCAGTACAAGCACGGTCAAACGCTTGGTTTCAAATAAGTCAAATTGAACATCCAAAAGCGCTTCACGTAGCGCCGGGACATCTGCCTGATATTCGGATTTGCCGATTTTGTGGCCTAACTCTGCTGACTCAAACATGAATACACCCCGAGATTGACACGGTTAAGCATAGATCAGGTTGTGCAGACATCGATTTTACTAGAGTGCCATAGTCTCCAAAATGAATGTCCTGCCTCGAAACCCCTCAGCGGTATCCTCCGCGTACGGTGAATGTAACGGCATCCAGAACCACTCCTTGCCTGGTGCGTAGGATTAAATGGTGGTTGCCGGATGAGGGTTGCCAATCAAGGTCGCGGGCTTTGCCCAGCAGGCTGCCGTCCATCCACCAAGAAGCATCTTGCCCCTGGGTTTCGGCGTGAAATCGCAGGCGTTGGTGGGCTGGTGGAATGTCCGGATCGATCGCTATCAGTGTGCCATCGACAGGGTAGAGTATGCGTGCTGTGCTTTGCGGTTCATAAATCACTTTTTTCATTTCAGTTCCAGACAGGAACCATTCTTTTCTGGAAGGTTCGTTGATGCCCTGGAAACGCACATCCTCAACAACGACGCCGGGGGGGGGTGGCGGAGCCGTTCCCTGTAACCGTACTTTCCCTTCTTCAAGACTACGCATTATCCGCAACCAGATGGGTGCTGCACCGGTGATGCCGGAGACGTCATGCATGGGGCTACCATCCATATTGCCAACCCAAGCAGCTACCGTGTAATTTCTAGAAAAACCAATACACCAATTATCCCGCATATCCTTGCTGGTGCCAGTTTTTACCGCTGACCAGAAGGAAGTGGCTAAGGGCGATTCCCAACCAAAGGTTAGCGTTCGGGCCTCGCGGTCACTAAGTATATCGGCGACGATGAATGCTGCTCCCGTATCCATGATGCGATGTGTCGTGCCTGATCCACCCAGTTCGAACGAGGGGGATGAGAACATGCCACCGTTGGCAAGAGTTCGGTAAGCATTGGCCAGCATCCATAAACTTACGTCACCTGAGCCCAAAGCCAGGGAGTAGCCGTAGTATTCAGGAGCCTGCGTCAGGCTAGTAAAGTCCAATTCAAACAGTCGCTGCCAGAAGGCATCTTCGCCAACCATGGTAAGCACCCGGATCGCAGGTACGTTAATTGAGCCCCCCAGAGCGCTTCGGGTGGTCATGGGGCCCTTGAAATCGCGCTCGTAATCCTGAGGGGCATACAGTCCCGAGGGAGTAGGCAGGCTGATGGGTGCATCGACTAGTATGGAAGCTGCCGTCAGGTAGCGTCGTTCTATGGCCAGTTCATATAAAAATGGCTTCAGCGTTGAACCTGCCTGACGCAGTGCTTGCACGGAATCTACCAGCTTGTTATCGCGGGGGTTGTGAAATGCGTAAGCCAGCACTTCCCCGGTGGCATTGTCCAATACTAACGTTGCCGCAGAATCAACATGAGCGGAGCGGATCAGCGCCAGTTGATCGCTGAGGGCTGCCTCAGCCTGGGCCTGTATGCGCGAGTCCAGGCTGCTGATTTGTACACCGGGTTGCAACAGCAGTTGTGCAGCAACGGGATCAAGGTCAGGGTGTTCAGCATAAACAGTGTGGCGTTGATCCAGCACCGAAGCGGCTAGCTCCTGCATGGCTGGGCAGTTTGCTCCTGTAAATCCTGCGGTAATGAGCGCACAGGCTCGTGCTGCAACATGCTTGGGTGATGCCGTTGGTTGCGGTAGCAAAGCAGCTAGAAGTAGCCCCTCTTCCCGCGTCAATGTGGCAGGGCTCTTATCAAAAAGGATCTGACTGGCTGCACCTATACCCTCTAGGTCGCCACGGAATTCAGTCAAATTGATATAGGCTTCAAGAATCTGATCCTTGCTCCAGTGCTTTTCCAGCTCCTTGGCTGCAAGCATCTGGCGCCATTTCTGGTTCAGGCTGCGGCCTCCTCGCTGCCATGTAAGGGATGGATTGAGCAGAGATGCCACTTGCATGGTGATGGTACTGGCTCCGCGGGATTTATCGCCATGCGCAAATTTCAGGCTGGCGCGAAGTACAGCATACCAATCCACGCCATGGTGGTGATAGAAGCGACGATCTTCAGCGAAGACCAGAGCATCAAGGAGAGCTGGAGAAACCTGATCCACAGGTACCCAGGCCAATCTGTCGGTTCGACTATCGATGCGTCTGGCATCGAGTTGAACGCCTTGTCGATCCAACAGCAGGGCATAGGAAGATGGGTAGGAGGAGCGCAGTTCAAAAAAATCAGGAACCAAGCACAAAGACGGCCGCATGTTCAGCAGCAAGACCAGAGCAGCCAGTACAGGTCGCCAGTGCCATGGAGACAACTTCAAGGTTCGATTTCCCATGTTGCATTGGGCGTCATGCCAAACATTTCAGGGGCGTACATGGCCTCCAGCCGTGTAGCAGGCGTGAGAAATTCTCCCGATTGGTTGAGGCGTATGACATAGACGACTTCCCAGGTTCCTGTTGAAACGGCAGAAAAGTAGGCTCGGTAAGCATCGGCAGCATGTTCCTCGTAGTCGGGCCAGATCCAGGTTCGGTCAACAGGGTCGCTAGGCCAAGAGCAGGACTGATAGGAGGCTAAGGTAGTATCTCTGGACATGGTTCGACCAAGCAAGGTGGCTCCTGCAGGAATAGGATCATTCAGGGCTACCCAGTCCATGGGGCTTTCGCTTTGAAGACGAAGGCAGACTTCAACGACATCGCCTGCACTCCAATGCCCCGGTGTTCTTTGCTGCAAGGGGATTAGTTTTTTGGCGACACTAAAGCCGGAATTCATGGGCGCCATGATCGGCCAGCGTGCCCGCGCTTGCACGGTTATCCAGGGTTGGCCCCCACCTTGTTGGGTCAGGTTCAAGGTGCCTGGCCCCGCCGGCCAGTTCATGCGTACAGTTCCCGGTTGTTGGGTACTCCAATCCAGGGAGTTCGATTGCGTTCCCAGGGAGATCAAGGTGTGGCCTGTCACGGGCTCGTGCTCGAAGGCATTCCCGAAAGCCTGCACGGCTAAGCTGCCCCAGACATTCGCTACCGTAGTGTCCCAGCTGCCCCGGTTCTGGCTGGACAGCAGCCCGTGCAGCAAAAGGGGTTGATCTTCTTTCCAGGCCGGTAGGTCCAGGGTTTGAAGCATCAATTTGGCCATGGTGGTGCTGTTATCGGTAAACAGCCACCACCAGTTGAAATGCCTATTATCAAGGACTAGGATGGTACCTTGGCGTATCAAGTGGGCGCGCAGAAGATTTTGCGCATGATCCAGCAATGCCTCTTGCCGCGGCATGTACTGAGCGTGACGCAATAACTGCATCCAGTTGACCAGCATGCTCGCATCCCACTGTGTCGGATCCTTATGCATGCCCTCAAGGTAGGATGCTTGGAAGCGACCGTAAAGAGCCAGGGTAGAACTCACCTCAAGACGACGATAATCATCATCCAGTAGGGTGTGATATGGGAAGTTGTAGGAAGTCTTTCCCTGGGCGTAGTTGGTCAGTGCGCTTAACATGCGCTCACGCAATGCTTCCGGAATTGGCCAGCCACTGTAATAGGATAATTGCAATAGGTGGTTGGTAAGAAATAAAGAGCCCGAGGGTAAGGCTGAAACAGGCCAGAAGGTAACCAAACCATCGGGATCAAGGTAAGCGGGCAACAGTCCCATAGCCTCATCCCACATGGCACGGTTGCCGGTGCCAAGGGCTATGGAGACGCGTTGCTCCATGCAGCGGTAAGGGTAGATTTGCAAATAGTTTCTAACCCCGTCCAGACCATCAGCCAGGTGTGCTTTTGCCGAGATTTGCAGGGCACCACCCTGCAAGGCTTCCTGAGGTTTTTCCACGGCAAGTGACCAAGGAGCACTGAGTTGAGTCAAGGTTGATTGGAAAACTTGTTCTGGCACGGGGTCCAGCACCTTTTCAGTCAGCCTTAGGCTGTCGTGACTGTTCGTAGCATCGGCATGGAGTTCCCAATGGAGTTCCTGGATGTCTTTGGGTACGGTTAGGGGGACGGTCACTACTTCAGCCCCCCCAGCGGGCAGATTGATTTGCCGTTCAACCAGTTGACCTAAGCCAGAAACGCTGGCTGAGAAATTGACTGCCATGGATTTTGGGGTGTCGTTGCGCAGGGTAAACCCTGGATCCAGGCGATCCCCTTGACGCACGATCAAGGGCAAGCCACTTATGATTTGCAGGTCAGTAGCATTTTCAATGCGGCTGCTGCCGCCGCCGAAGTGATCCTTGCTGATGGCCGTAGCGACTAGCTTAAAGCTGGTCAGCGAATCGTTGATCGGTACTACAAAATGTGCATTACCCTGTGCATCAATGTGGGCGCAGGCTTGCCAGTACAACAAGGTGTTGAACAATTCTCGTGTGCTGGCTCCACGCCCGCCTCCGCCGCCGCCAGGCGGGAGAGCCTTCATGCCAAAGTGTCGTTTGCCCACGACCTGCGACTGTGAAGTAGCGGTCAACATGCCGAAATTGCGCTCTTGCATCATGGGAGTCAGTACATCCTCGCTGTCATTTTGGGCCAGCTCTAGCAGGGCCTCATCGACAGCCGACAAGGTGATGGTTGTTTCAGGTGGCAGTGGTTGCCCAAGAGGCGGTGTGACATGAACGGTCACCTGAGCATTATCGCGTGGCTGGTAGCGAATCTTGTCGGTTTGTACGCTGACCCCCAAGCGCCAGGGAGCCCAATCAACCTTGATGGCAGCTACTCCCAGCTTAAATGCAGGTTTACCTAGGTCGATGAGCGCAGTTGGTGCTACCGCTGTATTACGGCCGCGTACCAACAGTACGGAGACGAAGACATTAGGCGCATATTCCGGTTTTACCGGGAGTTCAAGTATTGGATGCGTGGAACTGAGGTGACGGACTTGGGTCTCTAAAATTCCATCGCGACTCATGGTGATAAGGGCGGTAGCTTCGGGGAAGGGCATACGGACCTGAAAACGCATGGTCTCGCCGCTGGCATATTCCTTCTTCTCTGGAAGTAGGTCGATACGATCATCATTAGCCTGGTTGAACCACCAGCGCTCACCTGCATTGATCCACACGGAGCTGCTGGCGGTTTGGCTGCGACCCGCCTCATCAGTAGCCGTAACGCGCAGCAGGAGGTTACCGGAAGCGCTGGGGGTTATCCAACAGCTCAGTTTACCTTGATCATTGGTACGCCCATCACAGTGTAGCGGCACGGCGTTTCTTTTTTCAACGGTCTCGTAGGCATAGAAACCACCAACGGTGCGGCGACGGTGGGTTTCCTGAGAGACCATCTCCGCGCTGAGTACGACGGGGGTGTGAGGGTGGGGTTGTCCATTGATGCCTAGGGTAATAATGTCGATACGTTGAGGTTTATTACCATCCATATCTAGCCAAGAGGGTGGTTTGATGCCGGGAACCACGGCAGCGGGCCAAAGGCTGGTTTGCGCATAAGTAGTATTGACCTCGCCGCTAGGGTCGCGGTACTCAAGTTCTAGCTCCAGGGCGCTGACACGATGCACGGCAGGCAGGGGAAAGGCATTCAGCCTAGCTCCTCCCTGAGCGTCCAGCACAATCTGGCGTTGAGCCAGGGGAATATCTTGCGTTTCCGTGGCGGTACTGATCGTATTCGTGGCGTCAGCTGAATCTTCATCATCGTTTTGCGATACATCATCCAATGAATTGATGTTGGGGGCATTCGTCTGCGCATTACTTAAAGGGTCATCGAAGCTGTAATCTGGGTAGGCGGCGAAATCGGTGGGGTCCGGGGTGACACGTCCGCGCAGAATGACGTTGGCTCTGGCGTAGCCGCCACCATTGAGAAAGGACAGTTGCATGTTGACGGGCAGGGTTGGAGCTTGCACCAGAGGACCCTGAGGCAGCTGAAGGCTGGCTTTCAATGCTGGTAACCGAAATTCCTCCACAGCGAAGTTGGCCAAGGTATAGCTGTTATCCTGCGTTTCCAAGTTGATACGGTAGCTCCCTAGTTTGGCGGCCACGGGGATCTTCCAATCGTTGTTTCCGTTACCATCAGCATCTATGTTTAGGGACAGGTCATATTCATCTCCGGAACCGTCGTGGCGTATGACCAGTCGCTTGTAAATCACCCCCTTGGGTTCATTGAGTCCTGCTAGGGTAGTCATTCGGATGATGTGACGCATATGCAGAGTCTCACCGGCGCGGAGCAGGCTACGATCCAGCACCGTATGTGCAATCAGACTGCCGGTGGATTGATTGCCGGGTAGGTTGAAGCGCCATGATTCGATGCCGCGGTCCCAAGAGGAAAAGACCAAGCTGCGATCTTGGCCCTGATGCGCGATCACCGCGAAGCTATTGCTCTGACATCTCTCCAGGGGAGGGGTGCCCTGGAACCGTGCGATACCATTTTGATCGGTGACGCCGGTCCACCAGGGAGCGCTGGATTGACAGGTGTAAAGCGCGAGATCAACACCGGCCTGAGGAATGCCTTGATCCAGGCTGGTAACCCAGACCAGTGAGGACACTGGGCCGGTTACGAGATGTACCCCCAGATTAGTAACAACGTTCATGGCTGCTACATACATGGGGCCGGGCGTATCGTCAAGCAGGGAGGATCCCAGGTAGCTGCTTTCTACTTCGTGTATATAAACCCCTGGACCGGGTGCAGGTAAGCCGATTACCTCGAAGTCTCTGGATGATAGTTGGCGTGGCAGAGGTCGTGATTGATTGACGTAGTTATGGGCGATCAAGGCGATGGAGCGCGGATCGGGAGATTTACGGTGACCTTGCTTATCGCGCTCGGTACACATATAGCAGTTTTGAGCTTGTTGATGTTTTTGGAAGCGATGCCACCAATCCAGCAGAGCCGAATCCTGGTCAGGGACGCGGAAAGTATAGATTCTGGCCTGTCCCGATACCCCTTGACTGACGTCGTCCAGATTGCGCACGGTTAGGGGAACGCTGGAGGAATCTTTTTCAATGATACCGAAGTCAGCTGAAAATTTAGCCAGAGGGGGGTAGGCTGCTGTCGTCACTGACAGCGGATAACTTGCCTGATTTTCAAGTACGCGCCCTGTCTCATCGATGAAATGGGGAGGGAGGCGCAGAATCATGTGAGACTGAGCAGGAAAGGGGCCAGCAAAAGTTAGGGTGCGGCCAGCGATAAACTGCCCTTCACCTCCAGGAGCTTTGCTTGGAGCATTGGGTTGAGGTGTCCACGTGCGGTTGCCTGCCTCGAGACGGATGCTGCGCAGAAGATCTGGGGTGACGAATTCACTGAAGCTGAGCTGCATGTCGCTGATGGGCAAGCAAGGTTTTCGAGCGTTTTCACGGCGGCAATTGAAGGTGGCGGTGAATCGCGGTCGGACCTGAAATGTAAGTCGCTGCTCTAACGGGGTGCGCACGCCTTGCGCGGACCGAAGCCCACTAGCTAGAACCAGAGCGACCTTATTGCCGGGAATAAAGGTACGGGTACACTGCAAGACTCTCCTTTCCTCTGCTGGGCCGGTAGCCGCCCACCAGTCTTGATAGTTTTTAGGCAATTGAGCGATGAAATTGCGGGTCTGTTTGATGTCGAAAAAATGAACAGGAATTCTCTCCTTGAGGTCACCTTCAAGGCAGTAAACCGAGGTAGCAAGGCTGACGAGGTCTAACTTACTGTTCATTTTGAGCAAAAACACCTGATTTTCATCGATATTTTCTTGACCTGTTATGGGACGCATATCAATGAGCTGAGGGCCTCCGGTATTGAACGCATAGTCGGCGGCACTTACCACCGACTTGCCAGATATTCCGTGCAGATGGTCTACGAGATGGAAAGAACAGGTGATGCCTCCTGGCATATCATGGTCGAAGTCATAGACCCAGTTGCGGGTATCCAGCCATCGACCTTGACCTGGCTGTGAGCAGCGAACGACGAAGGGGTTGAAAACATGAGGGTCGCCAAGGCGAATCATGTCTTCGCTAAAGCGGGTTTGCACCTGCCGTATGGAAGGTGCAGTGCCTTGAGGTACGAAATATTCGAGAACGATTTGGCCCTGATGAGTACTCGGGTGAGTCACGGTGGTGCTGGTGCTGAATTCGAAATGGCGTGTTCCGTTCAGCAAAAGCCCTGTGAGATCATGGACTCCAGGTACAAGCGTAAAGGTGCAGGTCCGAAAGAGGGGGACCTCATGTGCAAAGTCGTAGACCCAGTGGCGGGCATCCAGCCAGCGTCCATGGCCTGCAGCTATACATTGGATGATAAAGGGATTGCGCACACTGGGATCGCCCAAGCGCACCATGTCGGTAGTAAAAGTGGCGCTGACCTGCCGTGCCCCAGACACGGTTCCCTGGGGGCTGAAGTGGAGCACATAGGCAGCGGGGGCCTGCGGCGATACGGCACTGCTCCAGATCGATGTGAAGAGAAGAAAAATGGTCAGCAGCACACGATGAAGTCTAAAGACTCGTAACATCAGACAACCTGATGTCTGCTCTTGGAGAATTTCATGAGATTAACAGAAAACCCCATATAAAATAATTAGTTGCGATCAAATTCAAGTTATTTTACTTT
>JABEVH010000104.1 GCA_013043915.1 Pseudomonadales bacterium | reverse complement strand
CACGCCAAGCTCAGCGCTCAAACCAGGAATCAGATCGTATTGAATAATATTCCAACGTTGCATTATAAATTCACTGCGGATAGAATTCATGGGTGCGTTACTTTGGCTTAACATATTGTTTTCGTAGGTATTTTACCAAAGTGAACGCACATCTTCTTCTCTTTCTTGCTTTCAGCAATTAATCAGGCTCGCCTCTGGAGTTTTTCAAGAGGCTCATTAGTGTGATCATGTTGAATTAGAACGCCTTAAGGCGCCTATGTGCTCGACCGCACAATACTTAGTGAGAAGTAAGCATAGATTTAGACGTAGCAACTTGTCTTTTCAGTGCCTTATACCCTCAAAGGAAATAAGTCATCATGACATCTATCCTCAATATCTGTGAATCGAAGATGTATCTAAGGTTACACCGTATAGCTGATTGTCCCTTTGGGAATATTTTGTATAACCCCAAAAAACATAAGCCATCAATTAATGGCCTGCTCCTTGGCAAGTAGTCGATGCTCACTTGGCACAAAGTCTTTACCAACATTTAAAGGAAGCTCGTTCAAACATGGTGATTAATTCGGAAAATTTCCGGATGGAAAAAGACACCTTTGGTGTGGTCAAGGTTCCTGCTGACTGCTACTGGGGCGCACAAACACAGCGTTCTCTGGATAATTTTGATATTTCTACTGAACGTATGCCGTTTGAGTTTATCCGATCACTGGCCATCATCAAGGGTTGCTGTGCCCTCGTAAATTTTGAACTTGGGCTTTTGGCAAAGAATAAATCTGATGTCATCATGGCTGCTGCCGAAGAAATTGCCCTGGGAGAACATTTATCTGAATTTCCCTTATCCGTTTGGCAAACGGGTTCCGGCACTCAGACTAATATGAACATTAACGAAGTCATAGCCAATCGTGCATCTGAACTACTTGGAGGTGAACGAGGGCAAAAATGTCTGGTACATCCCAACGACGACGTCAATCTTGGGCAGTCGACCAATGATGTTTTCCCATCTGCCATGCATGTCACCATCGCCCTTCAGATTACCGATGCCCTACTGCCTAGCCTCAAGCATTTACGTGATACTGTTGATGATAAGGCTATTGAGTTTGCTGATATCGTCAAAGTGGGGCGCACGCATATGCAAGACGCTACTCCGCTTACCCTGGGTCAGGAATTCTCGGGCTACACTGCCCAACTCGAACATGCCTATCATCTTATATCCTGTAGCCTCGCCTCCGTATATCCATTAGCTATCGGGGGAACAGCTGTGGGTACAGGCCTGAATACACACCCGAAATTCGGAAAAAACGTTGCTGCTGAACTTTTGAAAAGAACATCCATACCATTTATCAGTGCCCCAAACAAGTTCTTTGCCATTGCATCCCACGATGGGTTGGTTGCCGCTCATGGCGCACTAAAAACACTGGCCGTCGCCTTGATGAAGATTTCCAATGATATACGCTGGCTCGGCTCAGGGCCACGCTGTGGATTAGGCGAACTTATACTCCCAGAAAATGAGCCGGGAAGTTCAATGATGCCTGGTAAGGTCAATCCAACCCAGTGTGAAGCCATATCGATGATTGGTTGCCAAATCATCGCCAATGATTTAGCAATCAGTCTGGGGGGAGCTTCAGGAAATCTTGAACTTAATGCTTTTAAACCCCTTATAACGCATAACTTTCTCCAGAGCCTGCGGCTGCTTACTGACGGCATGAGTAGTCTTGATTTGCACTGTCTGATTGGAATTGGCGCCCACAAGGAACGCATAGATGAACTTGTCGATAGCTCATTGATGCTTGTTACCGCTTTGGTTCCTCACATGGGATACGACTGTGCAGCGGAAATTGCGCGCAATGCCCATCAACAAGGGACGTCATTACGTGAGGCCGCGTTAACTTCAGGTTTGGTTACCGGGGTTCAGTTCGACCTCTGGGTCCGTGCAAAGGAAATGACGGGACAATAAACTTGCACATTCACTACAGAAAATACTGCTCACAAGAAGACAGTGCCATGCATGTTAACTCAACATCCCCGTAGTTTTGTTGTGGCATTACGATTTCCATGTAGCTTACCAAGACTAACATTAGTCTCTGCGGAACAGTACTTCGCATGGTCGACATTCAGGATAGGTATTCCCGTTCCCGCCAACACCTGGCCCTGTGCGTGCGTCATGGCACGGATTTCTTCTGCGTGTGGGACCAAAATTACGCGGGATTCTGTTTTATGCGGGATGCTATTGTGATCTCAGCTTGTGACCCAATTCCTCCCTTGTCATTCACATGTGGTGCTATTTAAAGCAACTGTTTAAAGGAAGCACAATAAATTGAGTGTCCATGAAAATGACTCAAAGGCCGCCTCATCAGGACAAGATGCACCTGCCGGTCCAGAACAAGACCAGATAAGTATGAATATTGAGGCTGTCCTTGGTTTTTACTCACGGGCAGATCAAAGGATTAGTCATTCCCAAAGGGTTCTTGAAGCACTCAGTGAACGAATCGGTCACCCCAGCTTTCTTGCCATCATAGTCATATTTGTAGCGCTATGGATGCTGACCAATACTTGTTTGCGCATGAACCAGGTACCTAGTTTTGATCCACCGCCTTTTCAGTGGCTGCAAGGGATTGTAGGGCTGGGTGCCTTGCTTACCTCGACCATTGTGCTGACCAAGCAGAACCGACTTGCGAAGCTGGAGGAACAAAGAGCGCACTTGGACCTCAAGGTCACACTACTCATAGAGCAGAAAGTTGCCAAATTGATCGACCTCATTGAGGAATTGCGGCGTGATATGCCTAACGTTAAAGACCGGAGTGATGCTGAAGCCATGGCTCTTCAGCAATCTATGAATCCTGATAGCGTGCTGGCTGCACTGGATGAGCGTGGCGAAATTGGAGTATGAATTAGATTATTTAAAATTATTTCTTTGCCAGCAGCCTACGTAATATGTAAGGAAGGATACCGCCATGGTGCAGGTAGTCCAGTTCGATCGGCGTATCCACGCGTAGTACCAGCGTAACCTCCTGGCAACGTCCATCGCGCCGCCTGATACCCAACACGATATCCTGACGCGGACTCAATACACCGTCGAGACCGAGAATTTCGAATTCCTCGTCACCAACAATACTTAGCGATTCGGTGTTTTCGCCAGCCTTCCACTGCAGAGGCAATATACCCATGCCCACTAAGTTTGAGCGATGGATGCGCTCGAAGCTTTCCGCTACGATGGCGCGGATGCCGAGAAGACGTGGTCCTTTCGCAGCCCAATCTCGGCTGGACCCGGTACCGTATTCACGCCCGGCAAATACCAGCGTAGGCGTGCCCGCCAATTGGTATTTCATCGCAGCCTCGTACATCGACATAGGTTCATTGCCCGGTTGATATCGCGTCATTCCCCCTTCGGTGCGCGAACCATCGGCATGGGGAGGCAGCATAAGGTTGCGAATACGTACATTGGCAAAAGTGCCGCGCATCATCACCTCGTGGTTGCCTCGACGAGATCCATAGCTGTTAAAATCTGCAATAGCGATGCCCTGTGCGAGCAGATATTTTCCAGCTGGTGAGCTTGGGCTGATCGAACCAGCAGGGCTAATATGGTCTGTGGTTACAGAGTCACCGAAGATCGCCAAAACTCGAGCAGAGTAGACATCACTCAGGCCACTTGGCTCCAGGGTAAAGTCATCGAAGAATGGAGGTTCGGCGATGTATGTTGAGGGCTTCCAGCGATAGACCTGTCCAATGTCAGACGAAATGTCATTCCACAAGGTATTACCGCAGGCGAAATTGCTGTAAAGAGTACGATAAATGTCTGGATTATTGGCTTGCAACATGGCCGACATAATCTCCTGCTCACTTGGCCAGATCTCCTTCAGCATAACCGGTCGGCCGTCGCTGCCCATACCCAGAGGATCGCGCATCAGGTCGATATTCACACTGCCAGCAATGGCAAAGGCCACCACCAGGGGAGGGCTCATCAGGAAGTTAGCCTTAAGCGCCGGATGAATACGTGCCTCGAAGTTGCGGTTGCCTGAGAGCACAGCGGCGCAGACGAGATTATGGGTGGTCATGGCCTCTTCCAATGGAGGATCGAGCGGTCCGGCATTGCCTATGCAGGTCGTGCAGCCATAAGCAACGACACGGAAACCCAGTGCCTCCAGGTCGCCCAGCAATCCAGCCCGAGTAAGATACTCGGTTACTACGCGGGAACCTGGGGCCAGCGAGGTCTTGACCTTGGACCCCACCGATAGCCCCAACGCATGTGCTTTTTTGGCTAACAGGCCGGCAGCAAGCATGACATGGGGGTTCGAGGTATTGGTACAGGAGGTGATGGCGGCAATCAATACGTCTCCATTGCCAATGTCCTCGGCTACAGACATTTCCTCTCCCAAAGTCGTAGCTCGGCAATGGTCTGCCATTTCTGCTTCGTTACGGTCCAACTCAATGCCTTTGGCGTTCTCGTCATGCGCCCTTCCTGTTATGGAACGAGTAGACAGCGGGTAGCGCTTTTGCATTTCACCTGCGGGCAGGCCATAACCATTCTGTGTAACTGGCTGCGCATAAAGCCGAGCAAAAACCTGCCCCAGTTCAGCCAAATAGATGCAGTCCTGAGGACGCTTGGGGCCAGCCACGCAAGGTTTCACAGCGCTTAGGTCGAACTCCAGTACCTCGCTGTAGTCAATATCGCCGTCCTGGGGCATGCCAAATAACTCTTGCGCCTTAAAGTAGGATTCAAAAACATCCACCTCATCTCTGCTACGACCTGTGGCCACAAGATATCTTACCGTCTCGTTATCAACAGGAAAGAAACCCATGGTGGCCCCATACTCTGGGGCCATGTTGGCGATGGTCGCTCGATCTGGCACGGTCAGAGAAACTGCTCCGTCACCGAAAAACTCAACGAATTTGCCAACCACCTGAGCCTGTCTCAGGCGTTCAGTTATATGAAGAACCAAGTCGGTGGCAGTAGCACCTTCTAGCAAGCGTCCACGCAGATGTACGCCGACCACGTCTGGTGTTAAAAATACTAACGGCTGCCCAAGCATTGCAGCCTCTGCTTCGATGCCGCCGACGCCCCAACCGACAACCCCCAGTGCATTGATCATGGTCGTGTGCGAGTCAGTACCGACCAGCGTGTCCGGATAGGTGATACCGTCTTTCTGCAGTACACCACGCGCAAGATATTCAAGATTAACCTGATGAACGATGCCTATGCCCGGTGGCACGACGCGGAAGGATTCAAATGCCTGCATCCCCCACTTGATAAAACGATAGCGCTCAGCATTCCGGTGGAATTCCAGCCCCATGTTCAAATCAAGTGCATTGGCTTCGTTATAATGATCGACTTGTACTGAATGGTCAACGATGAGATCCACAGGCACGAGAGGCTCAACGATTTTTGGGTTGCTTCCGCAACGCATCACCATGCTGCGCATGGCAGCAAGGTCACATAGCAATGGCACACCTGTAAAATCCTGCAGCACAATGCGGGCAACTATGAAGGGGATTTCTGTATGGCGCGCAGCATGGGGTCGCCAACCGGCGAGTTCGCGAACATGCTCCGCGGTAATCAATCGTCCGTCGCAATTGCGCAACAAGGATTCAAGCACAATTCTAATCGAT
>JABEVH010000103.1 GCA_013043915.1 Pseudomonadales bacterium | reverse complement strand
CGATACCCTCGCTGTTTCAAATACTGACCCAGAGCAAAAAGATAAGCACTATCAGCGGTGACGGGTAAAAGGCTGAGTAAACGTTGTCCCCTTCGACTGAGCAGTCGCTGTCGTAGGTTTAGGGATAGGCCGGGACCTTCAATGTAAAGTGCTTTCTCGCGGCAACGTAAAACTTTACGGAAGTCCGAACTTGCCACGGATTTTATGCTGACTTCTGAAACAGGCCCAAGCAATACCCAGTACTGCATCTGTTCAAACAGGTCTTCATGCACCTCGGGAAGGAAATAATATCCAACTTCTTGCCATATGCCATGATCAAGTACCAGCCGGGCCATGAAACGCAATACATCTAGGCTGTTTAGGTCCAGCTCTGCATAAAAATTGAGATCCGATAGGGTATGTGTACCCGGCTGGGCTGTTTCCTGAATCAGTATGCGGGCCCATAG
This sequence comes from Pseudomonadales bacterium, assembly GCA_013043915.1. Classification (GTDB taxonomy): domain Bacteria; phylum Pseudomonadota; class Gammaproteobacteria; order Pseudomonadales; family Moraxellaceae; genus JABEVH01. Next base: position 2,704 of record JABEVH010000103.1, on the reverse strand, counting down.
TTCTTGAAGCTCCTGATGGGCATAACGCTGGGCCAGATCCCGCCAGCGTCTTACCCAGTCCCGATCTAGGGGGCGTTCGTTGACGGGGGGAGATTCCTCTCGGCGAAGAAGCTGATAGGCAATTAAGAGTACTCGACGCAACGTCAAGGCTTGCCGTAGTATGTGTAAATCAAATTCATGACGTGCAGCTTGCATAGCTTCGCTGGTATTCATGCGCTCCAGCGATGAACGCAAATCCTGCTCAACGGACTCGATAACTGGATTAAAACGGATATCTGGGGCTTCTACGTCACGCAGATTCTCAAGCAGACCATGGGTATCCAGGAATTTACGATGCGACCGCAAATCATCAATATCAGTCAACAGCGAATCGACAGCATCAAGTTCTCGCTGAATTCTGACATCAAGAGTTTCCGGCCAGCGGCGCAACTCCCAGGAAGGGAGTAAACCAAATTCGGCAGACATCGGCACACCCTGTCCGATTTTATCAGCACAACGCTCGGCATCCGTCAGCATATAAGCCTCTCAATGCATTTACGGTCACCCCTTATAATGATCACAACTCGACAAGCTCTGCAACACTAGAGTACCGTTTCTTTAGTTAAGAGAATGTTCAGAGCAGCAGGGGGATTTAAATGCAGGTTGAAAAAAAACAAGCGATGATCATAACTCATGTCGCTTTTGAAGGTGCAGGTCGTCTTTTTCCATGGTTGCTTTCGCAGGGGTATGAGATCAGAGAAGTCGATGCTAGTACCGTAGACTGGACTGAAATTTCAGCGACAGCGAGTGATTTATGGGTGTTGATGGGTGGTCCCTTGGGCGTTTATGAAACGCAAGCCTACCCATTTTTGGTCCATGAATTAAGCATACTGCAAGAGAGGCTGCAGGCTCACCGACCTACCTTGGGAATTTGCCTGGGCGCTCAATTAATCGCTCAGGCAGCCGGTGGTCATGTCTATCCCGGGAGCGCAGGTGCCGAACTGGGCTGGGGGCCCCTGCTTCCCGGCCGGGATGCCCAAAGATTTTCCTGGTGGTCTATTATGGTCGATGAATCACTGCAAGTACTGCACTGGCATGGTGATACGATGGACCTGCCTGCGGGAGCTCAACATCTAGCGTCATCTTCCCGTTATGAAAACCAGGCCTTTATGCTGGGGCAGTATGCGTTGGGCTTACAGTTTCATGGGGAGGTTACGGCGATAGATCTGGAGCGCTGGTACGTGGGTCATGCCAAAGAGCTTTCCCTGGCGGGGGTGAGCATCCCGGCATTACGCCAAGAGGGGTGTCAAAAGACAGCCTTGCTACACGATCCGTTCCTCAAGGTCATGTCGGCTTGGCTAAAGCAAGCCTATACAGGGGCTTAATTAAGCCGTAGGGTGCTGCGCTGTATGAGTTCTATTTTGTAGCCATCTGGGTCCAAAATAAAGGCAATTAGCGTATGACCGCCAAGTACGGGCCCGGGTTCACGGGTAATCTGAGCCCCTGCCTGCCGGATCATTTCACAGGCAGCATAGATATCGTCTACACCAATCGCAATATGGCCATAGGCGGTTCCAAGCTCGTAATGTGTAACACCGTAATTGTAGGTGAGTTCAAGTTCAGCATGCTCGGGGTTACTGCCAAAGCCGACAAAGGCCAGGGTGTACTGATATTCAGGATTATCTTGTCGCCTTAGCAATTTCATGCCGAGTAGTTGAGTATAAAAACCTATAGAACGATCGAGATCACTCACCCGCAGCATGGTATGCAATAAACGCATGGGAATTTCCTCAGTACTCACTTGGCCGGTATTACGCTTGTTTGCGCAGGAGTTCGTACAGTTCCGATTCAGGTACGGGCTTGCTGATGAAGAATCCTTGAATGATATCGCAGTTTTCTGCCCGCAAGAACTCCATAACTTGCGCGGTTTCAACGCCCTCAGCCACCACTTTCATATTCAGGCTATGCGCCATCGCAATAATGGCACGGGTAATGGCTTCATCATCAGGACTCGATCCGATGTCGCGAATAAAAGCCTGATCAATTTTCAAAATATCGATGGGAAAACGTTTTAAATAACTGAGTGAAGAATAGCCGGTACCAAAGTCGTCAAGCGACAGCTCTATGCCAAGATCACGCAGGCCGAACAAGGTATCGAGTACACCCTCAGCATCTTCCATCAAGGTTGATTCGGTCAGCTCGAATTCAAGCAAATGAGGGTCCACGCCGGTACTGTCAATAACACGGTTAACAATTTGCAGCAGGTTACCCTTGCGTAACTGATGCGCGGCAATATTGACAGATGTTTTTATATTGCCCAAACCAGCTTCCCGCCAGAACTGAACCTGGCGACAGGCCTTATCGAGAACCATTTCCGAGATGGCTGAGACCAAGCCACTCTCTTCAGCGAGAGGCATGAACTCACGTGGCACCAGCAGACCCATGGTGGGATGGTTCCAACGTACGAGTGCTTCTACGCCTACTAACCTGTTGGTTTTCAGGCACATTTTTGGCTGATAGTGAACGATGAATTCATCACGAAAAATGGCTTTGCGTAACTGGGTTTCCAGATTGACTTGTTCAATGGAGGTAGCACGTAGGTCTTCGGTATAAAAGCGCCAAGTATTTCCGCCGGTGCGTTTCGCTTGATGCATGGCGATATCGGCATGATTGAGCAGCATTTGCAGATCACGCCCATTTTCCGGAAACACACTGATGCCTATGG